>NZ_JAAGOV010000109.1:0-212280 GCF_010500785.1 Salipiger sp. PrR003 | reverse complement strand
GTCTGTGAGCGCTGTATCAAGATCGTCCCTGACAAGCCGCACGTCGTCGGTCGTCACGTCCATCCAGCTCGTCCAGCTTCGCTGATCGGACGCGCCTGTCACAAAGCTTGCCCTGACCTGATAGGCGATATTGGGCACGAGACCATCGGAGATCAGCACACTGCCCTCGGAGGCCTCGGCGAAGAGCCCGCGCTGCACCAGCGCGCCCGTCGCTGCAATGCGCAGCTGCCAGGTTACCCGGAGAGACTTGTTGGGCGGGACAACCCAGCTCAGCAGGATGCCGGGGCGCCGGCCCCTGCCCGCGTCATCGGGGATCTCGAAGGCCGCAGCGCTGGCCGAGATCAGCGGCGGCGCCGGCGGCGCCATGGTGGCCGCGACCACACCCGCAGAGACCCAGCCGCGCGTCTTCCCATCCGCCCCGACCGCGCTCACCTCGACGCGGTAGCTCTCACCCTCCTCGAGCACGCCCGTCAGCAGGGTGTATTCGCCCGCTGCAACCTTTTCCCCGTAAACCCATGCGGCCTCTGCCTCGGCATCGGACCACCGCAGCTGCAGGGTCATCCCCTCGGCCGCCGCTCCCGTCACGAAGGGCGCGAGCTGCACCGCGATGCGCGGGCGCACCGACAGATCGGGCAGCACGAGTTGCGTGAGGCTCGAGGAATAGGCCGAGATCACCACCGGCGCCGGTGGCAGGCCTGCAGTGGCCGGATCGCGCGGCGCGGTGATCACCGGGCTGTAGGGCGGGATGGTCCCGCTGTCCGCGTCGAGGATGGCGGGCACCGCGTCCACCAGCTGCAGCTCGGCGCTCTCATCCGGCTTCGGTCGCACGCTGGTGACGATGAGATCCACACTTTCCTGCATCAGCTCTTCGACGATCACCAGGTCACCCACCGCAATGTCGCCGGCCGCCACATTGGTGGCCGGCGTCCAGACGCGGGTCTGGGGGGCGACCGGCGAGAGCGCGGTGAAGCTCTGATTGCCGCCGACGTTTCGGACCAGCATGCGGAAGCTGTCCTGGTCGAAGTCGAAGACATCGTCGAGCGCGAGACTATCGACGAACCCGTCGCCGCCCACGGTGATCGCCTTGATGCGCGCCTGCCCCACGCCGATCAGCGGCACGTCATGCACGAAGCGCACCTTGTCGCCGCGTGTGACGCGCAGGTGCTCCCAACCCACTTGCAGCGTGTAGGTGGCCGGGCGGTTCAGCGCGGAGGCGAGATGGTACCGGCCGAGCCGGTAGACGTTGCCCTCGTCTTCGTCCTCGGCGGTCACCACCACGCCGGGCAGATCGAGCGTTTCGAGCTCACTCGCTGTCTGCCTGGTGAAGCCGTCGGCCAGAACGAGGATTTCGTCTTCCTGCCACTCGAGGCGCTCGGAGCGCGCCTTCACCCGGAAGCCGTGGATTTCACGCGGGAAGCGATGCTCTGCCTTGAAGCCCCAGCTGTTGCGCGGCGTGAAGACCTGACGCACCGGCCCGGCAGCGTTGTCGCGGATGATCGACCACTTGAGGTCGGTCAGGGTGCGCTTCGCCCGCCCCGCGGCCGCGATGATGTCGAGCACCTCGCCGAGCTGCGTTGCGGTGTCGACCACGTAGTCGCAGGTCCAATGCGGCTCTTCCGTCGCCCAGGCTCGGAACGCCTCGAGGTCGATCCGCTCGTCGCGCACGGGCCGCCGAAGATGCTTGCCGCGGATCGCCTGCAGAAAGCCCCAGGCCGGATGGCGCACCGGTTGCGGTGCGGTCCACCCTGATCCGGTCCACACCGGCGCCAGCTGCTGCACGATCGCATTGAGGCTATCCACCTGACCGTTAAGCTGGTCGGTCGCCTTGATGCGAAACGCGACCTCGGCGATGCCCTCGGGACTCGGCAGGTCGCCGTCGCGGAACGAGCGGATCGCGGTGAGCGTGCAGGTGTTCACATCGCCGGGGTCTTCGTCGATCAGCCAGCGCCGGGTGATCCGGATCGCGTATTCTCCGGGCTCCGGGAAGGTGAGGGTTTTTGTCCAGCGGAAGAGCGTGGTGCTCTTGGCCTGAATGTTGTCGAGCCCGAGATCGACCCAATCCGCCTCGACAAGGCCACCCTCGGTGGACTGATACTCGAACTGGAAGTCGGTGCCATGCCCGGACACCTTGCCGCTGCTGCGCGTCTTGTAGAGGCCCTGCGGGAAGCTCAGGTCGATCGCCGCGCTCGATGTCTCGACGCGGGTGTATTTCACCACCGGCACGTCCTGCTGCGGAACATCGCTATAGCCATCCTCGGCCACATCGCGCGGATAGAGGCGCATCGTCTCCGATCCCGAGCGCCATCCGGCCGAGGTCTCTTGATAGGTTGCCCGCGCCTCGGTGACGGTCACGGCGTCCGAGCTGATGGCCTTCCAGATCAGCGAGGCGCTGTAGTTCGGCACGGTCGCCACGTCCGTCAGGCGCACGCGCCACGCCCGATTTATGCCGTCAGCGCCGAAGGTGACCGAGGACCAGGTGAATCCCGTGGTCACGTCGGTCCACGTCTGCACCTGCGTCCATGCCCCACCATCCTCGGACTTTTCGAGGACAAGCGACACATGTTCGATGTGCCGACCGGTGGAGATCGCCACGGTGATCGAGGCGGACTTCGCAGCCTGTGCGGGCTCGAAGGTATAGGTGTCGCCGACCTTCAGGAGACGCGCCTGCGGCGCATGGCTCTCTTCGGACTTCGGCTTCACCAATGCCTCGAGGTCCGGCATGGCGGCGAGTGTCCGCGCCTTGTCCACGTTCCGGAACTCAAGTTCCAAATCTCTGTATTCGGTGATCGGCGTGGTGCCGATCCGCAGATCTTCGAGAGCGATCCCATCGGACGCCCAGCCGAACGTCATCCGGCCTATGTAGTAGATGTCGCGTCCGACAGTTTCCGAATACCCGGTGGCGGTCAGGGCCGGGAAAATCCGCTGTCGACCGATCACATAGGGGAAGACGCCATAGCGGTTCGCCGCATTGCCCACGCCGGTGATGGCGTAGTTCTGCGGCCCGGTACCGCTGCCCCCCTGCTGTGCCGGCGGAATGAGCGCGTTGATCGCCAGCGCGCCCGCAACCGTGATGGCGGCATAGGTCAGCGCGTAGCCCGTCGTGCCCGCAGCGAAGAGGGCCGCGGCCCCTGCCTCAGCCGCCCATGGGAGCGCCGCCGAGGCTACGAGGGCCAGCGAGCCGGGCTCGCGTACCGGAAACGCAATCTCAACACGCGCACCGACCTTCGGTCGCACACGGTCCCACAGGGGCAAGGGAACAGCTGTCACCTGGTCACCCCGGATCAGCCGGACGGCCGGGTACGTCTTGAAGCGTTCACAATCAAGGCCCGCGCGGGAGACGATCTGCGCGACCGACAAGCCGACCGGAACGCGCATAAGCTCCCACTCCGATCGGAGCAACGGGTGACGATCGACGGAGACCTCGATCAAGTCCCGAGAGGTTTGGAGATCAAACAAGGCGGTAGATTCCTTCGAGCTTCCCGAGCCAGTTCATGCCGCGCCACCGTTCGATGCGGCTGCCAGCAGTAGCGTCAATGTGGAGCATGTTGCTGTTGTCGAGCGCGTATCCGATATGGAGCGGTCGCCCGGAGGATAGAAACAAAAGGGCGTCGCCCTCGATCGCGGTATCGACACGCTGGAAGTGCGCGCGATAGCGATCAACAGTTCCAAGGCGCACGGCATCTTCCATCGTGCAGGCGGGATCAGGGATCACCACGCCGCGCCGGGCGAGGTGCAGGGCAATGAAGAGCCCAAGGCAGTCAAAAGCGGTCGGTCCCCGCCCCCGCACCGCGTAAGGCAGGCCGATCCAAGCATCGGTCCACATTGGATTTTCCAGATTTAGAAGGGACCGGCGGAGGCTGGACTCCAGCCCCTGCCGGTGCTCACCATCGCGTCGCGACAACAAACGATGGAGAATCAGGTTGCATTACGAGTTGATTTTTGACGCCGCCATCAATCAGGAAAAAGTTGGAACCTTCATAGGTTGGACAAACGCCCGAATGATAGAAGGCATGAGCGAGCTTACCATTGCTATGAGCACCACAGGAGGCAATGTCGCTCAGGGTTTGACGATGATGAACTTCATGAAGTCTCTTGGTATCCCAATAACCATTCACAACATCGGAACTATTGATTCAGTAGGGATAGCAATATATGCGACCGCCTCGACGAGATTAAGCAACAATAACGCATCATTTACCTTTCATGGCGCTGGAATAACGACATCTGAGAGGCTTGACGAGGAAAGGCTCCAGCATTTCTTGGACCTGATATCCACGCAAAACGCTCTAATATCGAAAGCGATTCAGGAAGCATGCGGACTTAGCCCGGAGAAATCGCGAGAGCTTTTGGTAGGCGAACAAACAAAGTCAGTCGCCTGGGCTATCGAGAATGGTCTTTGCCATGCAGCTCGTGATTTCTCACTAACGAGAACCGAAAAGACTTTCCATCTAACCTAGCTTTTTCAACACCGCACTCCAAAGGCTGGCCGCGATGTCAGCATCGTGGCCGGCGTTCATGGTGTAGCTCTGAAGGTATTTCAGTGCGTCGCCAGCAGCTACGTCGCTCGAGGTTTCGGCGACTGACTCGACATCTTCGCTCAAACAATTAACCGCGTCAGACACAGAAGCGATCTGCGCCTCCAGTTCTGTGATCCTGTTATTTGCGCTCGAAACCATCCCCTCCAGTGCCGCCAGCCGGCCAGAAATCGCAGGCGATCCCGACAAATCGACCACCCCCTGATCCGCGCAGGGAACAAAGCACTCTTTATCCTTCGACATCACATATCTCCTTTTCAGAACAGCGCCGGCGTCGTGCCGGGCGTCATTTCCAGATAGCCGAACTGCTCTTGTAGGATCGGCTCGATTGTCATCACGCCGCTGATGGTCAGGGCGTCATATTCAATGCCGGTGATCTCGACCTCGAACGGCCCGACCTCGACGACATCAGGATGCGAGGTCAGCACATAGACCACCCGCCCCAGCACCTCGCCGGTGATCGCCCGGAACTGGCCGATGATCTCGCGCGAGACGTTCGACGCGGTCCACTTGAGCACCGGGAAACCCTTATCGCGGTCATCCGGCAGGGTGATCTGGAACGGGAACGGCAGGTATTCCTCGCCACCGTGGGTCAGAGGCTCGGTGTCCCGCACCAGGCAGACCGGCTCGGGCCAGTCCGGATGCGTCAGCTTCACCAAGGGCACCAGCACTGCGCTGCTCTCGCCCGCGTAGAGCTCGCTGAGCAGGCGGTCCGTGATCGGCCTCATGGGAGGATCTCCAATTCTGCGGTGATGGCGAACTTCGGACCCAGCGGGCGCACTTCATAGCCATCGAGAAAGCGAAAGGTCCGCTCGACGCATTCGACGGGATCGAAGGCCGTGAAGGATAGCGCACCCGCGCCAAGCACCTGCTCGAAGAAGTCCTCAAAGGCCTGAAGCTGGACCGCGGTGAGCCGCGGAATTCGCCCACTCATGTTTTTTGGCGCCGCGCTGGTGCGGCGTCGGACCTGCGCAGGACCGACGTCCATCTCAGTTCGCAGAACCGCGCCTTGCGGCCCTGTCCGGCGCGCCGCGCCTAGATCCCGGAAAAAGGGAAGGTCTACTGGCCATGCTGGCATATCGTTAGCCTCTCGGTCGACCGCGCAGATTGAAGGCGCGGCTCATGGCGGGATCGGCAGCGCCGCTGTCGATGAATTCTTCGAACTTACGCTCCATCATCACCTCGATATCGATACCGCTCTGCCCGCGCTTCACGCTCGCCTGCAGACCCGGTGCGGTCTGGACGTTGACCGGAACGTTGACGTTTGGCGCCTGGCCGCCGGAGCCGCCGCGCTGCGCCACAACCGGTAGGGCGCGGGCAGCACCGACAACGCCGCCGACGTCAAATCCCTGTTGGCCCCGGCGCATCGCCTCGACGACACCCACGCCGCCAGCGCGCCGCACGTCAGCCTGCGACCACACCACCTCGCCCTTGTGCACGATGCCTGCGGCTTGCTTCTTCGCGCCGGGGCCAGTGTATCCACCGTTGTCGAAACCGAGGCCCTCGAGGAACGAGCCCACCGCCCCCTCAAGGCCGCCAGCGCCATCCGTCCCACCTTCCCAGATTTTCTCGAACGCCTTGCTGATGGCGATCTCCGCGAGCTTCGCCAGCACCATGTTGAGGGCATCGCTGAAGCTATGGGCGCCGGTGATGAGGCCAGTGAAGGCGCTTTCCATCGTCGAGCGAACATCCTGAAGCGCAGCCTGGAAATCGTCGTGACGCTTCTGCGCTTCAGCCAAGGCGATGTCGGCGTTCTTCCAGCTTGTCGCCAGCGCATGCACTTGCGTGGCCATTTCGGCGGTGATCGGCACACCCTTGTTCTGAAGCTGCTGCAGCAGCTCGGCCTCTTTCCGCGCCGCCGCAACCGCGCTGCCGTATTCGTCCTGTCCGAGCGCGAGTTCGTTCAGCGCACCAGCTTCGGCGCGCATCCCCTCAATTTCCTTCAGGATTGCGTCGTCATAGCGCTCTGTCGCCTTGTCGACGCTGGACTTGCCGCCGGTCTTCCCGGAGGCGGTACGCCGATCATCCGCCGCAATGTTCGCCGCGGCAATGTTGCGGATCTGCTCTTCGGTGAGCGTCGCGCCCGCCTTCTGCGCATCCTTGCGGACCGAAGCCATTTCCTTCTCGAGCGCGATCTGGTCTTTGGTCAGCCCCTGAAGCCGCTCCTGTTCGGCGATGAAATCCGAGCCAGCCTTCGCCGCCGCCGCATCCGCCCGACGCCGCGCAACCTCGGCGGCGCCATCCCCGCGCCCGGGCCGGTCACCTCCGGCGGCGGCGACGGCGGAGGCGGTCTCGACCGCCTTGGCGCGCAGGGAGTCGAGCACACCAATCGCGTTCAGCACATTCGCGATCAACCCCGCGAAGCCCGGCACCGTCTTGCCGAGCTCATCAATAGCCGACTTCGCTTCATCGGCGGAGCGCTCGCCCTCCTCGAATTCGTCGATGATCTCGACAATCTGGCCGATAACCGGCGGCGCGAACTGAGCCTGCGAAATATTGTCGAGGTGATCGCGGTAGCCCTGCAGTTGGTCGTTCGCATCGCGCAGCGCCGGGCTGTCGCCAAGCGCCTCCTGCTCTTTGGAGAGAGCTGTCGAGAAAAAGCTCGCATCCTTGAGCCGCTCAACGAGCTTCCGAGCCTCATCACTGATGTCCATCTGGCTGAGGGCCGTCAGCCGGGCTTGCAGCTCCTGGGCGCCCATCTCCCCGTCCCTGAGCGCCGCCGTGATCTCCTGAACCTCAAGAAGCGCTGGCACATCACGGGCCTCGAAATCATTCCCGGGCCGCCAATAGCGAGCGACGCCATTGCCCGCGTCTTCACCAATCTTTCTCAGGTTGTCGCCGGTATCGATGACACGATCCAGGAACTGCCCACCTCGCAGACGATCCAGCTCTTCCCGGATGTCCTTGACACGACGAAGCCGTTCTTCGCTCGACATATCGTCGATCGACTGAGCGACTTGATCGATCGCGCCAGCCGCCTGGGGCGCATAGAGGCCTAGGTCCTCCATCTCGGACTTCAGTCGAGATGTCTTGTCTTCCGCCGCACGACTGGCATCGGCATAGAGAACCATCGCGGTCGCAGCCGTCGTGCCGAGAAGAATGCCGAGCGGACCGGCGGCAGCGGAGAGACCGCCGATCGCCGTGGCGATGCCGGAAATGCTGCTCGCCGCGCGGGCCGCAGCGATGAATTTCGTCATCGCGGCACCAGCGAGACCGAGCTTCGCGATCATGCCGCCGATGGAGCGGCCCAGCAGGCCCGCCGCGAAGATGCTGGCCACCTTCAGCGTCACATCCGCGACCTGATCGAAGTTGTCCGCCAGAGCCGTGAGCCCCGCGACCAAACGCTGCGAGGCCGAAAGCCCCGCATCGGTCTCGCCGATGTACTTCGTGAACGCATTATTCACGCGCGTGATGCCCTGATCGATCGTCGTCGTCGCGTCCGCCGCCATTGCTTGGACCTTCGGCAGGCCGCGCAGAAACGCCTGGAAGAACTCCTGACCACTGACCTTGCCGTCGGCCACGAGTTCTTTCAGCTTGGAGACCGAGCCACCCGCATCATCGAGGCCGGCCGCGACCGCCATCAGGATCGGCCGCGCACCTTCGTTGATCGAATTGAATTCCTCCGCCTGGACACGAGCGCTGCCGAGAAGCTGACCAAGCTGTGTCAGCGCGCCAGATGCCTCTGTCGCCGACACGCCCGCCACGCGCAGAGAAACCGCGACGCCATCCGAGAACTTGATCAGGTCTTGCTCTGATGCCCGCAGATTATCGTTCGCCTGCGCAGCCTTGCCGTAGAGATCGATCAGCGCAGTCACCGGCGCCGCATTGTCCTGCGAAGCCCGATAGAGCTGGTCAAGAACCCGAACCTGAGCCTGCCCGGTCACGCCCGCAACAGCGAGGGAGTTTCGCGCCCCGGTCCATGCGTCCGCATAGCGTGCAACCTCACGCACCGAGAGAGCCGCGCTGATACCGGCAAGGGGCGCGATGATCGACTGCGCCGCGCTGCGCCCGATCGCGCTCAGACGGTTGTCCATCTGCTGGTAGCGCTTCTCGATTGCCCTCGCCTGTTTCTGCGAGACGCCAACCGCCTTGCGCATCTCGCGCTCGTACTGCTTGATGTCCGCCGAAAGCTGAACGACCAGCTTTTCTAGATCAGTTGCCATCTTTTATCCCTGGGAGGGTTCATGAAATTACGAACGCGTTTCTCCACCACCGGGTCTGCCGGCGCGGTGTTCTTCATCGGCTCGGTCGCGCTGAGCGGGTACTTCTACGTCTCTATGATGGAAGAGGTCGCCCGCGGTCGCTTTGAGCCAGGTCTAGCGACCCAGCCCATGCTCTACGTCGCACTTTCGACCATCGGCGCCCTCGGGATTGCAATGATGCTCGGAGGACGTGAGATCGTCTCCGACGACATCATCGAGCAGGAGCGCCTCGAAGCCGCCGCCAAACGGAAGCCCTAACCGGTGCGTTCGATAATCCCTTTCCAGAGATCATCCTCTTCCTGAGCTGAGATACCGCCACCCTCGTCGCCGCCGTGCACCGCGTTCCAGCCCGCCACAGCGGCCGAGAACTTCCAGAGCGAGCAGGCCGCGACTTGGTCGGGGCTTAGGCCAACGGCTGCGCCGGTTCCGTAGATTTGCGCGAACCTGAGCTTTCCTCGGGGGAGCGGTTCGCGCTCATCTCGCTTTCCCCCTCCGGCTTTTCCGGCTCATCCTCCGGAGCACCTTGGATCGCGACACTGATGATCGAGAAGGCGAACGGCAGGTTCTCGGCAAGCTGCCCAGGCCCGACATATGCGCGGACCTTTTTCAGCGCCGCGATCGCATCCATGCCGCCGCCGATCAGGCCGAGGCGGATCACTTCGGAGACATAGGCGGGCGAGATGTCCTTGGGAGGCTGCGAGCCAAGGCCGCCGGCCAGCATTGCCGACTGAAGCGCCCACTGGATGTACCAAGGCCCCGCGTCGCATTTCTCCTGCAGCTCCTCGAGCTGCCCGATGCCGAGGGCGAACGGGTATGTCCCGTCCGCCCAATCCAGCGTTACGCGCCCACTGCGGCTCACGGTGCAGTGGTCCGTTCGTAGGTGATCTCGCCATCGGACTGCATCGAGACAGAGACGGTCACGCGCTCGCCACGGCTGCCCGACACCTCGAAGGATTCGACGTGAAAGTTGCCGGTGTAGATGTCCGAGTCGCCGTCCGGATAGACGAATTCGACCTCGCATTCGATGCTGTCCGTATCGGCCAATGCGGCTTCCCAGTCCGGCACCGCCGATTTCGCCAGGACACCCTCGCCGCTGATCGATCCGGACATGCTCTGCACGTCGCGCTCGATCCACGAGGGCGCATCGGGATCGTCGCAGTTAGGCACGTTGGTCTCGCCGAAGGTTTTGTTGCGCGAGAACGACTTCGACGTGAACCCACAGGGAGCGGTGAATACCGGCGTCGCTGCGCCGTCGGAAAGCCGGACAAAGAACTGTCCGAACTTGACTGTGACTGGTTTTGCCATCGCTGGGCTCCATCAAAACAAATGGCCCACCGGAATGGTGAGCCCCGCGGCTTGCCGAAGGCCATTTCTCAGCACCCTGCCGAAGCAGGCATCTTCTCGTGACGGGTAGACTACGAGCCGCGGGCTGCGGCCTTCGCCGACTCGCGGACCGCCTTGCGGACCTCTCGGCGCGCCTCTTTTCGGCTCGCGCGCCAGCTTACGTAGAAATACGGGCTGGCGGGCATCTTCACCGTGCCGAACTCCTGCCAGCGCGCGTAGTAGGCCTCTTTGTTGCCTGCGTAGATCGTGAGGGTCAGATCGCCCCCGACGCCCGCGCCCTTCAGCGCCGCGAGTACAAACGAGCCTTTGGGAGCCGCGCCCCACGTCCAGCCGATGCTATCGCGCAGCGTTCCAGGCGGATTGCCGTGGGAACCATCTGCGCTGTCAGGCGCCAGGTTCTTCATCATGGCGACGACTTTGTCTGCCGCCTGCTCCATCGCCTGCCTGACCTGCTTCTTCGTTTCAGGCGTCAGGCGTTTCAGCTTCTTATCCAGCTTTGCCAGATTGAGAATTTTCGACGGCATCCGCGCCCCCTTTGTCCGCGCCGCCGGCCTTGACCGCATAGCCCTTCGCGATTGCAGCATCGGCGCAGGCCCGGGTGACGGACCCTTCGTGGCCCTCCGGGTAGCGGATCGACACGCTGGGTTTCGGCTTCCAGCGGAAGGTCTTCGTGAATTTGACCGTGGGCATAGCTTCTCCTCTTCGGCGCCTTGTCAGGCGTAGGTTTCGATGATGGCGCGCACGGAAACGACGCCGTGGACCGTGATGCCGTCCGGGTCATCGAGGATCCGGACGCGAGAAACTTCGATCAGCGCGAGCGCATAGGGATCGGGCATGTCGAGCTCTGCATTGTGAAGCACCAAGCGGACAGCATCCGCGATCCGCTTGAGACGGGACTTCCGACCGAAGTTCCGATCCCAGATGTCGATCTGCAGGACGTGCTCTTCCCCGTCGATGCAGTCGGCATCTTCGTCGGTGCCGTCAGAAGGGCCGAAGGTGACATCCGGGTAGTTCCGGCGGTCGGTCGGCGGCGCGACCTCGTAGACTCGGTCGCCCACCAGGGCTGAGACATCCGGCGCTGCGAGCAATGTTGCTTCGACCAGGTTCTGAAAGGCCTCGGACGAACTCATGTCGCCACCCCGCTCTCGGCGGTGATTTCGAGCCACTGCCGATCTTCAGTGGGCACCACGCTTCGAATGTTGAAGACCGTGCCACGACGCGCATCGCGCATGACCCAGTCTGAATTAACCGTGTCGGCAACTGAATTCCTGCGGATGGTCACCACCACGGGCTGCCGGCCGTCGAGGCGAGCCGCCTGAACCGCCTCTCCCCCGCGAAGGTAGCGAATGTGCCCGCTGCACCTCAGCGCATCATGCTGCATGCCCGTGAGACTGCCCCTCGCATCGTAGACGGGCGCGTCGAAGGCAACGCTGTCGTGAAGACCGCCTGCGGGCTGCTGCAGCGCCCGCCTGTCGCGCTGACCGATCATATGACCGACCACCGGTATTTGGAGATCAGGCGGTCATAGACCGGCTCAGCGATCGATATGCCCTCGCGTTCAGCGAACATGTGCGCCGCCAACTGCATGATCGCGACCTTGATGTCCGAAGGAACTGCAGATGCGTCATCAAAGCCGCAGGTGAACTTCACGGAGACCGGGCCGTCCGAGTCCGCTTCTAGAGCAGGCCGCGACCAGTTCGACGGAATGCGGACCATGGTGCCCGTGGCAACGGCTTGCGGCGTGACGTTCGGGCCGCTCTGCTCAGCGCCATCTTCATCGAAATAGGTGATCTCCACCGCCGAAACATCGGGCACCGGAAGCAGGAAACGGGTGCACCAGCCCGCGACTTGCAGCTGCCAGGTCTGGGTCAGGATTGCCCGCCCGAGGATCCCGCGAAAGCCATCCATTTCTGCGGTCGCGGCGCTGAGATATTCCTCGACAAGGCTGTCGGATTCAGCGTGCTCGATAACGGCATGCTTCTTGCAGTCCGACACCTCGACCGGCAACCCAACGGGCGCCGTGACGAGAACAGGGCGGAAGACGATGCTCACTTTGTCGCCTTGGTCTTCGGCGCCGTCACCGCCTTGTTCTTCGGCTCTGGCTCCACCTTGGCAAGCACGCCACGATCGACGAGGTGCTGCACCTCGGCCTCGCGTGCCTCGCGCTCATCGCCGGCCGCGTACCAGACATCCCCCTGATGGGGGCGCAGGACTTTGAATTTCATGGGGCTATCCTCCATCGGTTCACTGAGAGGGCGGGGAAACCCGCCCTCCTGAGAGAGCCGATCGATCAGGCGACGAAGCCGAGGTCGCCGTAGATAAAGGCCTCGGGCCGGTAGACTGCGAGCGCGAGGCGCTCTTCGGCGAGCAGGGTCACCATGTTGTTGATGAAGTCCTTGTCGACGAAGCCAGCCTCCACGCGAGCGTCCCAGCGGTCGAAGATCTGGGCACCGAGCTTGAAGGCGCCGGTCAGGAACTTGTCCACGGCCATCGCCTGCGTGGCGACCACCGGAAGCCCCCAGAGGGTTGGCGAGATGGTACCCTGCGGGTTGCCGATGATGTAGCGTCCGTCCGCATCCTTGGTCAGCTCGATGCGCGCCCAGTCGGTGGGATTCATCACGTGCCCGGTCGCCGGGTACTCCGCCAGAGCCGCCTGCAGCATGGCAAGGCGCATGGTGTCGATAGCGGTACCGGCGGTCGGCGCAAACGCCTCCGAATAGGCGGTCGCATTGGGCACGAGGCCGGACAGGTTCTGGCCGGTACCGTCACCGTTCAGCAGCTGGTTCTCTTCGGCGAACGAGAGGCCGTAGATCAGGCGCTGGTCGATCATCGAGCGCAGGACCGACACGTCGTCGAGCGCCTGCCGGCTGGCTTTCATCCAGTGCGCGATCACCTTCGCCGAGGAGCTCTTGAGGTCCAGCTTGATGTCCGACTGCGGCTTGGTAGCGCCTTCGGCCACCGGCGCCGCGTTGTTGTTGAAGCCGGTCTCCTGGACATACTCGATGGTGTTGCCGTCCATACGTCCCTGCGAAAGCAGATCGCGCACCGTCATGCGGCGTTGCGCCAGCTCCTGGACGCCGGGCAGGCGCGTCGGCGCTCCGCCGTCGCCAACCGAGCCGTCGGCGTCAGTGGTGAGCGTGGTCAGGTCGGCCTTGACCCGCAGGTCCGCCTTGCCGCTAGTCGGCGAGCTTTCCATCCAGGACTTTACATCCTCGCTCTCAACAAACCGCTGGCCGAGAGACTTGCGCTCTTCCGGATCATTCTCGCCGCGGCGGGCCATCTTCTGCTCGAGTTCGGTCATCTGACCGGTCAGCTCGTTCATCTTGAGGAGCGCCTCGTCGGCGGTTTCCTTGATCTTGGCGCTCAGCTCCTCGCCCGACTTGGCCTTGCCAAGCGCTTCTTCGGCGATGGCCTTGACCGCGTTGACCGACTTCTCGTGCGCAGCTTTCACTTCGGCGGCAAGCTGCTCAGCCGTTTTGGGTTCACCAGACATGGGAACCTCCTCTGTAAAGGGGGGTGGCCTTTAGGCCGTCATGGCGCGCAGGAATGCGAGCCCGTGGTCCGCTTCGGCAGGTTCCCCCTGCCCCTTCAGGTGGACGCGCGCGGCACGCTCCGCCTGCGAGTTCGAGAGCCCCAAGGACCCCTTGAGCAGCTGCTCGAACTCCCGCTCAGTGAGCCGATCCCCGGCCTTGAGCTTTTCCGTGATCTCGTGAACCGCCTTAGCGGCCTTGACGCTGGCGATGGTGGCGTTGGCATTGGCGCCGATCGACACCACCGACACTTCGAGCAGGTCCAGCTTTTCCAGCGTCCAGACGTGCGTGTCGGTGTCGACCGAATACTCTCGGATTCGATATCCGATCGAAAGGCCGTCGATGTCGCCTTCCTTCAATAGGGCATAGGCTTCTTTGGCCTGCTGCACGCCCATGTTAAGCTTGCCCACCATCATCAGGCCATGCCCATCCTCCTCCGCCTCGAGCCACTTGCCGATCGGTCGGCTGGCGTCATGCTGCCAGAACATCTTTGGCATCGTGCCCTTGGCGCGGTGATCTGCCAGACTGTCAGCAAAGGCACCCGCTGCGATGACATCGCCGTAGCTGTCGGGCTCGCCGCCGAATGTCGAGCCATAGCCCTCGAACTCGCCGGTTTCCTTGAGAGCCTTGATCTCGAGGATCGGGTTGGCAACCTTATTGATCGCGTCCATCGCCTATCTCCATGTTCGAACCTGCTTCGGTGATCGGCACGTTCTGCATCTGCATGCGCGGCACGTCCCCGCCCTCGACCGGGCCGAGGTTCTCCCGCTGGCGAACCTCGTTGATGGTCAACCAGCCATTGCTGAGGCCGGATTGGTAGAAGTTCGATCGGCTGGCGCTGTCGCCGCGCAAAAGCCCTTCGATGTTGAACTCGACGTACATTCCGCGCGCACGCTCGGCGGCGGTCAGAAGCTGTTTGTTCACGGCCTGTTCGATCCGCTTGAGCCGTCGGCGCAGGGTGAACTTCTGGAACGCGAGCGTTTGCTGCTCAAGACCGGTGCCCCAGCTGCTGCTCTTCTCGGTATGACCGATCATGTGCGGCGGGACCCCGAAGAACCGGCAAATCTCTTCGACCGAGAAGCGGCGGCTTTCCAGCATCTGCGCGTCCTCGGGATTGATGGTGAACGGGACCCACTTTGTGTCGCCCTCGAGGACCATCGGGCGGCCGGCGTTCTGCGCACCCACGAACTTCTCGACCAGCTTTGTCTCGGCGATCTCCCGCTTCTCCGGGCTGAGCCAGTCCTTGAAGGTCAGCGCTCCAGAGGGGCGCAGACCGTTTTTGAAAGTGGCCGCCGCCGCGCGATCGACGGCGCGGGACAGACCGAAGGCCTGACGCCCGAAATGCAGCGTGGACATGCCCCCGAGGGGATTACCCCCGAAGCCGCGGATGTGGAGCACGCCAACATCTGTGCGAACATGCTGCAGGCCATTCTCGGTCCAGCGGTATTCGAGCGCGCCATCTTTCAGTCGTCGCACTGTGACCAGGTCGGGCCGAATCGGAACCAGCGCCATGAGCTTGCCCTTGCCGTCGAGTTCCTTCGCCGCATAGGCGTTGCCCCAAAGCTCGAGCGAGGCCGCGATGAATTCCCAGAAGTCCAGCGCGGTCTGATCATAGTTCGGGCTGTCGTGCAGCAGGCGGAACAGGGCGTGATCGCGGATCAGCTCGCGGCCCTTTTCACCAGCGCCATAAGTCATCAGCGGCAGCGAGCCGATGGTGCCGGCGAGCAGATTTGTGCAAGCCCAGACCGCCGAGAGGCCGAGCACCGTGCTGTCGCTCACCACCTCTCCGCTGTCCGCAACCTGCGCAGATGGGCGCCAGCTCTCGGCCTCGGTCAGCGACACCGGTCGCACGAGCGCGGACTTGATCCATTGCGTCAGTTTCAAGTCGAGGCCTCCAGTGCAGCGAAATAGTCATCGGAGCCTGCGGTCCCTGTCCCGACCGGGTTCCAGCTCATCAGCATCACGGCGTTGAACATCGCCATCAGCGGATCGATTTTGGCGGTGCCACTCTGAGCCTTGGTCACGATCACAGCATTGCCCCGCGCCTCGACCTTTGCGTTACCCACGCACCAATCCATGATGCGCTGCCCGCAGTGGGTCATCGACCCGTTCTTGAGCTTCACGGGCGCGCTCTTGATCGCCGCGTTCAGCTTGTAGCCCTGGCTGATTGGACGAATGTCTTCGATCCTGAAACCGGCTTCGGTTAGCGCATCAATGATGCTGCCAACGCCCTCCGGGTCCATCCCGATCGCGTCTTCCTCCGGGAGCAAGCCTGCAGACCTCAGCCTGCTGCAGATCTCGACAATCTCGGGGTTCGCCTCCGCCTCAATGTTGTCCACCAGGTCCAACTCATCAGCGGAAGCGAGGTCCTCAAGCTCGGGCGCGATGCTCTTGCGGAGCTGCAGCACATCCCGATCCGCCCACGCCTTCACCCAGACCTGCCAGGCCTTCGTCTCAGCATGACGGCCCATAACGCAGAGGCCGAGGAGGTCATCGAGGCCGCCGCCGTCCACGCCTACGACGCAGACCTCGGAGCTCGACATGATCTCGGCCAAGGTCATTCCGTCGCGGCCCGCCTTCGGCCAATAATCCGCGCCAACCCACCGGTCATCGTGAAGACCAAGGCCAATCTCGATATTCAGGTGCTGCGACACCCAGACCTGCTCAGCCTCCGGCGAAACCGAGCCGTTGTTCGTGTAATCGTCCTCGAGGCGCTGACGGCTGATCGACCGCCCGAGGTTCGGCAGCAGGAGCGTCCAGTTCTCCCGATTGCGCCAGAAGCTCTCCAATTTCTGGAGCTTCTCCGGGAACTCGTAGAGGATCGGCAGCATGATCGGGGCCGCGCCAGCCTTGCCGTCCCGGATGGCCCGCGCCTTCTGCAGCTCGGACTTCCAGATCCCCGCCGGCCGCTTGTCCGACTGGGTCGTGATCATCATGAGCTGGCCACCGTTCATGGTGATGCCGCCGCCCCTGATTTGCTGCATCACCTGAATCGCTGCCGACTTCTTCCCGAGCTCGTGCAACTCGTCGATGATCGTCATGACCGGGATTTCCCCGGTGACGATCGAGGTGTCGAAGGTCTTCACCTCAAGCTTCGCGCCCGTCTTCCGCCGGGTGATCGTCTTCGTGTGGTCCTGCACCTTGAAGATCAGCGCAAGGTCCTCATCGAGCCGGATCATCGCCTGCGCCTGGTCGAAGCACCGGGCCGAGATGTTCTGCGACGGCCCAATGAGCAGCATCTGCCCGTTCGGCACCTCGCAGAGGTAGAGAGCCGTCAGAGCCAGCGCCGCCGTGTAGGTCGACTTGCTGTTCTTCTTCGGCACCATGCACAGGCATTCCCAGACAAGGCGCTCCTGCGTTTCCGGGTCCTCGCTGGCCAGGAACGCCGCGAGGATGTCCTTGAACCAATCACCGCAGGCCTCGCGCATCGGCGGGTTGCCCGGCACGTCCGGCAGGCGCAGGCGGTTAAAGAACGCCAAGGCCTTCGCCGCCTTCGCCTGGTTCAGCGGAACATCCGCCATCGGCGTCTCGCCGGCCTTCAGCTTTGCCCACCAGTCCGGGCAGGCGAACCGCG
The DNA here is from genome assembly GCF_010500785.1 of Salipiger sp. PrR003. NCBI lineage: Bacteria > Pseudomonadati > Pseudomonadota > Alphaproteobacteria > Rhodobacterales > Roseobacteraceae > Salipiger > Salipiger sp. PrR003. Next base: position 195,095 of record NZ_JAAGOV010000109.1, on the reverse strand, counting down.
GCGAAACCTCAATGGCGTTTTCCACTGATGGCCTCCTGCTCAAGCTCCGCCATCAGCAGGGCATCCGCCTCCTCGGCCGCAAGGGCGTCGGTCTGCTTTTTGCCCAGGCGCTCTTCCTTCTTCGGCTCCTCTCGATCAAGGCGACCCATGCGCTCCTCGGCGCGCATCGTGTCGTTCTTCTCGACCAGCGTCTGAAGGAACCGCATCGCGCCAACGTTGCCGCCGTCGAAGGCCGCCGTCGCCGCGACCTCCAACTGCCGAGCCACGAGCCGATCACGCTGGAAGTCCCGCTCCTGAAGCTCGGGTCTAAAATAGCGCTTTAGCGTCGGCTCCGAGATGTGTTTCCCGGTCCGGGGATCCACGACGCATCTAGCGATCCGCGAGTTTGACCACCCCATAGCCAGCAACATACTGACTTTACGTGCATTTTCTTCAGTGCGCTCGAAGGGCGGACGGCCCCTCTTGCCTTTGCGGCTGAAGATGCGATTGCCCCAGAGGTCAACCTCGTAGGAATTTTCATCGTCAGACACAAAAAATCTCCGGATGAGGGGGACGCGGGTCTAGGCCGATAAGGCCCCCTGAAGTTTCGAGGTACCCCCCACCTGATCTGAAAATAAGAGAATTAAGCTAAGAGAATTAGGCTCTTGCGCCGTTCGACCTCAGACCAGCCCGCGCCGCTCAAGGCTCTGCTTCTCCGCGTCGTGCCATTCCTTGCTGACCGACTGCAGGTTCTCTTCATCCCAGAACAGATCAGGGTTGCCGCGATGCGGCTTGATGTGGTCGACAACCGGGCTGTTCGGCGCCGGGTACTTGCCGATCAGCATGACGCCGGTCTGCCGGCAGATGAATTGATCGCGCTCAAGCACCTTCATCCGGAGCCGCTGCCACCGCGCCGTGTTCAGCCAGTCCTTCGAGCGCCGCGCCTTGTCGTCGCCCTTCGGCGCAGCCGACTTCCGCAGACGAGACGCAGGCGCGCCAAGCCGCGACGGCAGGCCGCGTCCGCTCAATCGTCCCATGCTGTCTCCGATGATCGACCAGCCGCCCCGCCGCTGCAGCTGGTCAGTGTGCCTCGCGCCAGTCGGCGGGCGCGCCGAGGTATCCCAAACGAGAAGCGCCCGGCAGCGGGGTCTCCGCTCCGGGCGCACTTCGGTTCGCAGGCAAGATGTCAACAGAAGCTCGTTCCTGTCAATCACTTTCTCCACGGGGTCATCGGAGGCATTCGGTCGGTGACCTCAAATTTGCGCAACTCAATGCCACGGAGACGTGCCTGCACCGACAGCAAAGCACCCCACCAGTCGAGATACTCACGCCGAGCCGCAGCGATTTCCCGAGCGCCTGGCACGACCACGACCGGTGTCCAATACTCTTTTCGGACACGGCGCCGTCCACGCGAGACATACGCCACCTCTTGGCAAACCTCGGCCTTCCCGTACTGACCGAGGTGGTTCCGCTTCGACCACTCCTTCGGCTGGAAGCGTTGCGGCCCGAGGTCCCATTGGGGCGTCCGCCCTACACGCGCCAACTCAGCCACCCTGACCGCCATGCGCCATGGAACGGCGTTGCGCAACACCGACGCGACCAGATCGGCGTCATCGTGAGGAAGGCTCCGACCGAATGACGTGTCTGGTCGGACTCCCTCGCCGGACCGCTTCCCGAGGGCGAGCTGCTGCATGATCCGATACTCGGCGCCTACGGCGGGGTGATACTCCACCGCCGAAGAGCCTACTTCATCGAAGTCCATGGACGCAAATTCGGTCCCGAATGCCCAGTTGAGCAGACCCCTAACTGAGATTAGGGACTTGCCGTCGGAAGACTGAGGGTTGCGCTCAATACCAACCATCTCACGCGCCACGCTGCGATGACCCATCATCATGCCGCTCCCTCCGGAAGCAGGGCTATCGCGCGCCGCTCCATACCTTCGTACCAGCGCAACCATTTCAGATCGTCGTCGCGCGTCATGCCCCGCCGCACCCGATCCTGACAAAGCTCGCGCTGCCGTTCCCATTCGTGTGCCCGCTCGCGAATGATCCGCCGATCGCCATCGTTCAGCGGCGGGCGCTTGCGCTTCTCGAGGAAGGCGAACTCCGCGACCAAGACGCCCTCGGCCAACGCCGCCGGCCCGCGCGCCGAGCCGAACCAGCTGATGATAGTCGGATGCTCCTCCACAGGCCGCGGCGCGACAGCCTCAGCCAAGGCCGTGATCGTCGCCATCGACGGCCACGCGTCGCGCGCCTTCCCCTCGCCGCGGTACCGCAGCATGTCGCGGAGCGTCCCTAGCTGCTCATCCGACATGTAGGTCAGCGCGTCGGCCAGCTTCACCAGGAAAGCGTCGTGCGCATCGAGCTTCACGTTCCCCGGCTTGCGAAAGCCATGCTCGGTCAATGGGTCGATCAACAGTCGCCTTACCCTGCCCCGCTTCGTCTCGCTGGTGGTCTGCTCGGTGGTCATTGCCAGCCCCTTCTCTCAGCAAATCCTGAGTTATCCACAGGTGTCACCGCTGGTTTGTCGCGGTTCCGCTTTCTCTTTTCCTTTTCTTTTCAATCTCTTTTCCTCTCCTTTCAGCGGGTACGGAAACGAGACAAAAAAGGGGGAAACACGGGTCAGATCACGGAGAAACACGGAACATTCCGTGTTATTTCCGTTCCGTTCTGTGATTTTTCCGGAATATTCTGTGACGGTGACAGAATATCACGGAACAGAACCGTTCCGTTCACCCGCTCATCTCCACCTGAAATTCATCCAGAGCCTTTCGAACGAGAGGCTCGCGCCGCTGCGCGTCGGGATAGTTTTCCTCAAGCCATTCATTGAACCGGCCGACGAAGCCAGGCACTTGCAGCAGCTGCGGCGCCTTGATCCTCGTCTCGATCATTTCGGTGAGGTCCTTGAGTCGCTTTGCGAGACGCCGCTGGTCTGCCTCGACCTGGTTCTTCTTTCGGGACTTGAGCGCCTCGAGGGCGACTTCCTGCACGATCGGATGCGCGTATCGGACCTCCCCGTTGTCGCAGCGGACAAGGTGCCAGTTGTGCAGCGGGTTGATCTCCCGCTCGCAGAGCTGCCGCCAACGATCGAGCGTGACGCCGACGGTATCCGCCAGGAGGCGCTCATCTGTCGGCAGGGTGCCCACCGGAGTCTCGTCGTGTGCCTCGCAGATCAAAAGGAATCCGAACCAACCGACCTCGGGCTCGGCCAACCGCTTGAAGTTGCTCTTCCGCCAGCGCTTCAAGTTCCATTGGATAAAGAAGTGGGAGTCGAGGCGGTCTTCTGCCGAGATCGGATACTCGGGCAAGTCATCTGTTCCGACAGGTCGGAAGGCGCGTTGCGTCGCCATCATTAAGTCCCCTTGGAGTAGGCTCTGGCACGCAGCGCCCACAGGGCCGCCATCTCTACCTCGAGCGCGTATTTCGCCGCGCCGAACGCGGTCTCGTTGCTGTGCAAGCGCGCCGCGATCACCTCGCGGGCACGGGCGTGCGCAAGAGCGACGTCATCGCCAGGCACGACATTCGGAAAGGCGTCGAGCGCATCGCTCAGCGCCATGATGGTGCCGCCGCAAAGCGTCATGCCGCCCTTGTGCAGGGCAAGCGCCGTCGCGGCGATCACAAAGGATGCGCGAGCGGAGCCGGTCATTGCGCCGCCTTCCGCGCTGCGCCGCCGGTCATTCCGGCCCGATGGAGCATTCTCCAGACAGTGGTTCGCCCGACACCCAAAGCGGTCGCGATGTCATCCAGCTTCGCACCGGCCTGCCGCATCTTCACCGCGCGGGCATCGCCGCTCTTGCGAAGACGGGGCCGAGCACCGTTGGGAAGAGGATCGCCGTCATGCTTGAGAGCGGGTGATAGACGCGCCCGGCTGCATCCGACCCGATCCGCGACATGCTCGAGCGACAGTCCGGAGCGCCGCAGCTGGCGGGCCTTCCGCATGTCGATCGACGTGGTTTTTGCATTGCGCATCCCTGTCACCAATAGGAGGCGGACAGGTCCGCCCCCCCCTCAGCCGCTTCATCCGCCTCTTTGACGCGATTGGTGCGGACCCGAACCTGGTGGCTCGCGAGGCCGCTGGACTTGGCGATTTCACCGCTGGACGTGCCGCCGGCCCGGCTTTTGACGAGCGCGAGGAGCGCCTCATCGTCGGAACGTGTCGGGATGCGATAAGCCATGGGCGTTCCTCAGAAGAAGGCCGGGGCCGACGCCCCGGCAGTTCCAATAGGGAAACGCGGGGCATTCAGCCGCACGCGGCCCCGCTTCGCGCCACACACGGAGAACGGCATCCCCCGAGCGACTGAATTGCTGTGCGGACTCGCGCCCACATTTGCGATGGCGGGCGGCGTCATGCCGCCCTCCGTTCACCCATTTCCGCCTCGAGCGCCGCGGCCAGAGCCGGGCCATGCTCGACCATGGCGATCAGAACCTTGTCCGCCGACGGGCGGTTTGTGGCGTTCCACCAGTTGCACGCCGTCGAGAACCGCACCTCGAAATGCGCAGCGACCTCTTCCGGGTTCCGGAATTCGGCGTGCAAGAACCGGCACCACACCTCGGGAGCCATCACCCGGACAGCGAACCGGTCCAGAATCTTGGGGCGGGACTGGCGCGCAGCACGCGGTGCAGGCTGAGCGCGTGTATTGTCTACAGCGAGATGGAGTTTTGACATGGGGACTATCCTCAAGCGGCAGTTGTGGAGGGATCGATCTTGGACTGCTCGACCCAGGAAGAGGGCGGAACAGCGCCTTGAGTCTCCCGGTCAATTCGAACAGCCACAGCGAGGCTCGGCGATAGCGTGCCGGAGGCAAGCCGAGAGATCGTCGCCTGAGAAAGCCCGACCTTCAGAGCGAACTCAGCTTGCTTGATCGATTTTCTACTCAGATATGCTGAAAGCGCGTTCATGACCTCCGGCATACCCAACTGGAATATTCCAGTCAAGCATACTTATTCCAGTCACGAATTTGGCTCTGTGAGAGACGCTGGTAACTTCCGGCGGATGAACAACGTCGCATCCATACGCAAAGCCAAAGGCTTTTCGCAGGCAGAACTCGCCGACCTAGCCGGCGTTGAGCAACCAACCATCTCCAAGCTTGAGCGCGGCAATCAAAGCGTCACGCTGAGAACGATTAAGGCGGTCGCAGACGCTCTCGGAGTACCGGTCTCGGACCTCTTCGCTGATAGGTCAGACGCCGAGAGAGCAATCATTGATGCCTATCGCAGTCTTCCGGAGATGCGCCGTCGCGGCTGGCTTGATATGGCTCGGACCGTTGCGTCTGAGGATGATGATCCGAAGCCATAAGCAGTTCTAGAAAGCGATTGAGTTCCGCATCAGTGAAGCCCGCAACCAACTGAATAAACTCATCATCGTACATTCCAGGCCTCAAATGTTCTCATTCCGTTCTAGGTAATGGGCTGAAACGATTCGGGTCAAGGTTCAGTGTCGCTGAAGCGCGCCAGCGTTCAGCACGAAGAAAAGTTTCCTTTTCATCGTCGCGCCGCTTGCCCCCAAGCGGTGTGCGCCAGCGCGTATCACCGTTCGCGAGTGAGCGCATATTCGGCACAACCACCCGACCATGGCTGGGGTCAATCTGTAGAATCGAAAGCACTGAACAGGCGCAGGTTTCCTGGATGCGGGCCGCAGTTGCCCCGAGCTCCCAAACCGGGAAAAGCAAAAAATTCCCATCAGGACTTTTTATTCTTGATCAGAATATTCCAGTCGCGTATAGAGTATCCCCATCAACCCATGGAGACGCTACTATGCCGGACCATACCAAATCCCAGTTCAGCGCCATTGCCGCTGGCCTCACGAACCCAGAACTCCCCCAATCCCTCCCTTCCGCAGCGCACCAGCTCTGGCTGACTGCCAAGGAACTCCGCGGCGCGCCGATTGACGGCGAGCGCCTGCAGCGCCTGGAAGCGATGCCGTCGCATTACCCGATGGCTCCCGCTGATGAGGCTAAGCTTGGCGAGTTCGCAGCCGGCCTCGAGCGGGCGCGCCCTGCGATCAGCAAGGCAGTCGAGGAGGCCCGCCCCAAGCACGATGCGCGGCGCGCAGGCTTCCTGACCCGCTTTCTTCCCCACCATCCGGGCGGCGACGCGGCGTGAGCCGCGTCCATCGCTCGACGTCACCCCCGCGACCCCATGGCAGGCGGCATCCCGATGCAGGCACGTTCATCCTCCCTCCCATCGCCTGAGCGCGGAGAGGCAGTGAGAGGAGAAGCCACCACTCACGGACACCACGCCCTCTGTCTCTCACAGGCCCGCGCTGTCGTCGCGGATGTCGCCTGCCATGGGATCGCCGAGATCACCCGCGCCTGCGCGGTGATCGTGGATCGCACAGACGATCCCAATGAAGCGCATTCGGCCCGCGCGCTGCGCGGCATTCTGGAAGGAGAGCAGACGTGATCAGCAACGCCATCCGCCATCGCGAGCGGTACCTCGACGATTTTTGCAGAGGCATGTGCTGGGGCCTCGGCTTCGCGCTCGGCGCGGCCTGCGTCGGAATCCTCGCGGTCGTGGTGCCCTTTCTCTGATGGGGGATCATCCGAACCCCGATGATGTCTTCCGCGCCAATTCGAAGATCGCGCGGGATGCTTTGGACAAGCTCGCCAGAGAACTGCGCACGGAAGACCAACACGATCGCGCGGCAATCTGCGAGAGCGCCAGCCGGGTGATCGACACCACCAGCCGGGGCTACATGCTCGCGACCGAGGAGATCAGGCGGCTCAGCGCGATCGAGGACCCGTTCTGGATGGTCTGCCGCAAGCCTCGACACCCCGAAGCGAAGACTGAGCCGAAGCGCCGATTTGCCCGCATCGAGGCTGCACGTGATGAAGCGCGCCGACTGGCATGCGCCCTCGGCGTTTCCTTCGTCATCCTGGTCGCGATCGAGGAGATCGCACCGCAGGACACCAATCCGGGGCGCCTGCCCCACTGAATGCAGGGCATGAGGCCCGCATCCCCTCGCCGCGACCCAGCATGGATCGTCTCTGCCCCCAAGACGAACGCGGCGAGGGGCAACAATCCCAAGAGGACTGAGCATGCTGATGCCCCAAGATGCCGACTTCCAGATAGACACCGCAGGCGCCGACATGGCTCGCGCGGCGTCACGCAAGCGCACCCCCATGAAGGAGACCGCCGAGGACAAAGCGGTTTCCGATGGCGCCTACGGCGTCGCCGCCGGTGAGCTGAAGCAGTTCATCGAACGTTTTGAGCGCCTCGAGATCGAGAAGAAAGAGGTCGCAGACCAGCAGAAGGAGGTCATGGCCGAGGCCAAGGGGCGCGGCTACGACACCAAGGTCATGCGCAAGGTCATCGCCCTGCGCAAGCGGGACCCCGATGACGTCGCCGAGGAAGAGGCGGTGTTCGAGATGTACAAAGCTGCGATGGGGATGGCGTGATGGAGACATTCAACCATCTCCCGCCCGAACATCTGGAAGCCGCCGGACAAGCGCGGCTTGGCGCCAGCGCGCCCCGGAAATCCGCAGCCTTTCCTCCCCTCAGAGATCAAGAGGGCCAGGTCTTCGGCGAGGGCTCGCAGAGGCAGCCCCGCGCCGCACGCGCGCCGTTGCCGTCGGGCTGGTGGGCAGCGGTCCTGATCTTCGGCATCATCGTGACCGGCGGCATGTGGGTGATCTGCGCCGCGGTCGAGCAGCTTGGCGTGATGATCCGCGCGATGGCGGCGTTCCTCGAGGCGCTGTTCTGATGCGAGACACCTTCGACTTCCCAGACGAGGTTCGCGACATGCTCGACGCGGGCGCCCTCTTCGCCGTGAACCACAGCGCGGGCAAGGACAGCCAGGCAATGCTGATCGCCCTGCGAGATATGGGAGTGCCCGATGACCAGATCCTCATCGTGCATGCCGATCTGGGCGAGGTGGAGTGGCCAGGGAACCTCGAGCACATCCGCGACACCGCAGGCGATCTCGAGCTAATCATTGCCAGATCGCGCCGGACGTTCCTTGAGATGGTCGAGCAGCGCGGGATGTTTCCGAGCCCCAGTCAGAGGCAATGCACGTCCGACTTGAAGCGTGGACCTATCCAGCGCGAGCTGCGGCGATACCTAAAGGCGAACCCGCGCTTCGGCGGGCGGATCGTCAACTGCATGGGGATGCGGGCGCAGGAAAGCGCGGCGCGCGCCAAGAAGCCTGCCCTTCGCTTCTCCGAGGCAAACAGCAAGGCCGGGCGGACCTGGTATGACTGGCTTCCGATCCACGACTGGACGGAGGAAGAGGTCTTCGCGTGGATCGCCTACGCCGGCCAGAAGCCGCACTGGGCCTACGCCAAGGGCATGAGCCGCCTGAGCTGCCGCTTCTGCATCATGGCTTCCGCCTGCGACCTCACCACATCAGCAAAGCTCAACCCGGACCTATACCGCCGCTACGTCGAGCTGGAGAAGCGTATCGGCCATACGCTCAGCATGTCGCGGCGCGGGCTCGAAGAGGTTACCGGGGTGGCCGCATGAGTGGCGTCGCCCACCAAATGCCCCGGATTGGGGGGACATTTTCCAAACCGGGGCTACTGGTAATGCAAAAGTGCTGTCTTCAAAAGTTTACCCTCCCCTTCAGCACCGGGAAAATTCCGGCGCTAGTTCCCGAAGGATCGTCGGGCGCATCAGCCCACTCACGGACCTCGTTCACGCTGCGTCACTTTCTTGCCTCAGTCGAGAAGGCTCATCCTCAGATTGCTAAGATTCCTGTGGATAACAACCGCCGGAAAATCGGCTCTCTAGATGTGGTGGGAGTGGCAGCATGACCGTCTACGTCGACGACATGTACCGCACCGAGATGGGCCGCTTCCGGCACATGAAGATGAGCCACATGATCGCGGACAGCACCGACGAGCTGCTCGCCATGGCTGACCGGATCGGCCTGAATCGGAAATGGCTGCAGATGGCCGGCACCGCTGAAGAGCACTTCGACATCGGCATGGGATTGCGCGCCAAGGCAGTAGCCGCCGGTGCGGTCGAGATCAGCATGCGCGAGCTCGCGATGAAGTGCCAGGCGCGGAGGTCACCACCATGACCGACCTCTACACCGCCTTCGTCATCATCTGCGCCGCGATCCGCCCGGTCCACATGCTGATGAGGCTACCCGCCGCCAGAGCGCGCCGCCGCCTGATCCAGCAGTTCTACCAAACCCGAAACCACCGGAGCCAACTATGAAACTCAGACTGATATCCGCCGCCGCAGCGATGACCATGCTTCTCGCAGCATCGTCCTGCGAACCTGCATCCGACGTCGCCTCCCGCAACCTCTCTACGGCGGCCGACAACTTCGAGGTGCCGCGGCGGATCACCTTCTACAACGGGATCACCGATCAAGTGGTGCTGGTGACGGAGGGCTTCTGCTCGCTCGGCAACAAAGACACTGACCGCCGCATGTCGGTCACCTGCAAGACCGGCCCGAACAAGTACCTGAAGAACTACCTCGGGCTATCGGACAACGTCTTCTTCGTCTCCGAGCAGCTGGTGGAGGTGAACGCGTCGGAGTTCCACTACCGGCTCGTGTTCCGCCCGCAAGCGATGATCGCCGACATCGATTTCCAGGGCAGCGCCGACGAGCTCACCAGCAACAAGAACTCCGACGGCTGAGCCGTCGCGCCCAACCCACTAAGGAGCCCAGTGATGCCAAGGCAGGTCCAATGCGGTGATTGCGGGATGATCACCTCCAGCCCATGCGCGCACCCAGACTGTGGACTGCGCCCACCGACACCGAAGGCCCGCCAACGAACCGCGGAGGAAGCCATGAAGCGCTACAAAATCACAATCGAAGAGATCGGCGAAGAGGTCCGCACTATCGGAAAGAATTGGGAGCGAGGCGCAGGCGGAAGCCCCGAGGAGTTCGGCTACACCCCCGAGACCCAAGCTACCCGCCAGTACAGCCGCACGATCTACGAGCAGACCGTCGAAGACCTCGACATGGCAAGCGTCGTCAGCGTTGTGAACGGCCTGTCCAGCTAGCCCCGGAGGCACCATGGGATACATCCCGAGAATAGGCGTCGCCCCCTGCCCAGCGTGTCACAGCATCTGCGGCGGCCCGAAGCTCCGCCATCGGTTCCGCTGGCGAACCGGGTTCTGGGTCAGGCTCGAATGCGCTTGCGGCATTGCCGGTGCTTGGCAGCGGGATGAGACCAGCAACGCGCCATGGAACGTCGCCGCCAGAGGCTGGAGCCTTATCGCCGGAGACTGGCCGATGACACCGCCACCACCGAAACCTTCCAGCTAACCCCACAATACGGAGGAACCCTCATGGGATGCGACATCCACATCGTCCTTGAGCGGCGCCGCAACGGACAGCCCAAATGGATCGGAGAATACTGCTCCGACAACCACCCCGTCGTCGGGCGCAACCTCAGAGCACGACAGCGCGATTATGGCTTCTTCGGGCGACTCGCGCACGTAAGGCATCACCCTGAAGAGGGCCCTCACCACTACCCGCAAAACCTGCCGCGCGACGTGAGTGATCTGGCCTGGGACCAATACATGCGCTGCCCTACCGACTACCACACCCCGTCGCATCTCAGCGTGCCTGATTTCTGCGAGGCATACTTGGCCGAGAACCCGAATGACCCGCAAATCCGCGCGGAGCACGTCGCCTTCGATCTGCTTGGCGTCGATAGCGAAGAGGACTGCGAATACCGCGTAGTCTTCTGGTTCGACAACTGAATCCATCCACCCCCGGAGATCGGAATGACGCACAGCGGAACTCACCGCCCCTACCGGCCCAGCAATGGGACAGAGGGCGACACCTTCATGGCGGGATGGTGCGCAAACTGCGCTCTCGCCGACTACGAAGGCGACGGATGCACGATCCAGCTTCGCGCCTTGGCCCACAGCATCGACGAGCCTGAATACCCGGCGGATTGGAACCACACCAACGGCGGCGAGCCGCAATGCACCGCCTTCAGAACAGAAGCAGAATCCGAGCCAAGGTGCCGCGAGACGCTGGACATGTTCGATCGGCTCGAAGACCAGCCCGCCCAACCAAGGAGAGCACAGTGAGCGAGCAAGTATTCTTTGCGCAAGATGCAGAGGGCACCCTGCGCCGTTGGCACCCGACGCCGGAGATGATGCGAGGCAACGAAATGGCCCGCGCGATCCGAGGCGGAAGCCCAGGTAACCATGTCGCCTACCTAATCGAGTTCCTCGCCGCGAGGCTTGTCGAGGTCTACGGCGAAAACGAGCGCATGGACTTCATCCTCGCAGCTAGGGAGCGCGCGGCGATGCTGCGCAGAGCACTCCCGGACACCACACCTAACCCCGGAGACGCTTCATGGGACAGATGAGCCGCAGAGGATTCCTTGGCAGATCGACGGCCCTAGCCGTCTCCGCCATGATGCCGATACCCAAGGCGATGGCTCTCGTCGCTCAGGATACCCCTGCTCTGCGCTGGTTCGCGGTGGGGGACGACGAATTTCTCTGGCCGTATCTCAGCACCTCAATGGAGGGCGCCATCCGGCAGCACGCCGAGGAGAACGGATATACGGTCGGAGACGAGTGCCCGGACTGCGGCGAGATGAGCTGCACCGATCACAACGCCGATCTTAGCGCTCCGCTTCCTTGGCTTGAGGATTACAGCTTCGCCTTCGACAGCAGACTCCCAGTGGATCGCGAGCCCTCTCTGGCGGAATGGATCAAGGCCGGATGCAACGTGCCCTGCGAGGCCTGCGACTACGGCGAGCCGACAGAATGCCGGATGTTCCAAGGCCAAGCGCTTTGCGAGGAGTGCTTGCAGGAAGCGCGGACCGAGCGCCTCGACAGAATGGTGGGCACTCAACCAGGCACGCCGACAAATCAACCGCGCTGGCTGTGGCACGGCGAACCGGCGAGGCACGCATGACTAGAACCCTAGGCGATGCTTTGCCCGCCGCTATCCACCGCATTCGCGAAGAGGTCCTGCCCGCTAGCCAGAGCATCTGGCCCGCAGGGCAACCGGCCATCCAGCTGGTGATCAATCCCGCGCTTCTAGAAGCCGTGGACGCGCTTGCGTCCGGCGACGTCGTGCGAATGGCCCGCGCCCATCAGGCGCTGGTCGACATCAAAGTCTGAGACCGTCAGGAGACACCATGAGCCGCATAATCTGCATCTACCACGCGAACTGCGCCGACGGCTTTACCGCGGCATGGTGCGTCCGCTGGGCGCTTGGTGAGACTGTCGAGTTCATCCCAGCCAGCTATGGCGAAGACCCGCCGGAGGTCGGCGGCGCGGACGTGATCATCGTGGACTTCAGCTACAAGCGGCCCGCCATGGAGGAGCTGGCAGCATCCGCGAAGTCTGTCCTCGTTCTGGATCACCACAAGACCGCCGAGGCCGACTTGGTGGCGCTGCCCCTGACGCAGGACACGTGGCGCCAGCACCTTCGCTGCGGCGTTCGGCTCGCGACTCAGTTCGACATGCAGCGTTCCGGCGCCCAGATGGCATGGGACTATTTTTGCCAGGGCGACCGCCCCACACTGGTCAACTACGTCGCGGACCGCGACTTGTGGAGATGGGAACTGGCGGCCTCGCGCGAAGTATCCGCAGTCATCGGGTCCCTCGAGCACAGCTTTCAGGGCTGGGATGCCCTCGCTGCTCGCCTCGAGGACCACCAAGCGATGATCCGGCTTATCGACGAGGGCGCCGCGATCTTGCGTGCGCACGATAAGATGGTCGACCAGGTAACCGACGCGCATCGCCACATGGTCATCGGCGGGCACCGCGTGCCGGTCGCGAATGCGCCCTATGCGCTGGCATCAGACGCGGCAGGAAAGCTCGCCGAGGGGAACCTGTTCGCCGCCACCTACTTCGACGGCCCGAAGGGGCGGACCTTCTCGCTGCGGTCTCGCGGCGGGGGCCTCGACGTGGCCGAGATCGCTGCACAATACGGCGGGGGCGGCCACAGGAACGCGGCAGGCTTCAAAGCGGCGCAGGGCTGGGAGGGAGATGCACCATGTTCGGCGGTATAGAGATCATCGCTGTAGAGCCCGGCACGGAGATCGAGCACGAGGGCAAGAAGCTCACCGTGACCGAGACCAATGCCGTGCAGATCGGGAAACGCATGTACATGACCGAGGCGCACGTCGTAGCGCTCAAGGCTCAGGGCAAGAAGGAAGCCGCGGCCATGCCGCTTTTCGGAGGGAAATTGTAACCATGGCGGTGACCAGGCTTTTACCTATCCCCGAAGCCGCAGACATGCTCGGCGTTCCGCCCGGCTCACTGAGGACCGCGGCTGACAAACACGGGAAAACGATCAGAATGGGACGCGCCGTGCGGCTGCACCCCGACGACCTAGAGGAGCTGTGCAAGCTATGCCGAGACGATCCCAAGGCCCCCGCCTTCACTGGCGAGAAAGATCAGGCCGAGCCTCATACTGGGAAATCCGGGACACCGGAGATGTCCGGATCTCGACGAGCACTGACAGCCGCGCAAAAGCTGAAGAAGCTCTCCAAGACTACCTCGACCGTAAGCTCCGCCCAAGTGGTCCCGCTCGGCCGCAGGAACTGACGGTCGGCCAAGTGCTCGAATACTACGCCGAGGAGCACGCGCCTCAGACCGCCGACCCGGCCCGGATCGCCTACGCCATCGAAGCGCTCGCCCCGTTCTGGGGCAGCATCTTCGTGAGCGAGGTGAAGGGCGCGCTCTGCCGCCGGTACGCCTCGCAGCGGGTCCACAAGAAAACCGGCAAGCCCATTGCGGCTGGCACTGTGCGGCGCGAGCTGGGCACGCTGCAGGCCGCGCTCAGGCACGCCGCCGCCGAGGGGCACCTGATCGGCACCGCTCCAATCGTGAAGCTGCCCGCGAAGCCGGACGCGAAAGAGCGCTGGCTGACCCGCCAGGAGGCGGCATGGCTGCTGCGCGCGGCCCGCAAGCTCAACAGCGACGGTCGGCACCTGCAGGACTTCATCCTCTGCGGCCTCTACACCGGCAGCAGGAAGGCGACGATCCTCGCCCTGCACATCGACACACCGTCGATCAGCGGCGGGCACATCGACACCGTGAACGGGCTGCTCTACCGGAAGCCGCAGGGGAAGATCGAGACCAAGAAGAAGCAAGGCGTGGCCCGGCTCTCCGGCAAGTACCTGTCCAAGGTCCGACGGCAGGCGAAGAACGGGCGGCACTACGTGGTCGAGCGCACCATCACGCGCAAGGGTAAGGAGACACGCGCCATGGTCGGCGACATCCGCAAGGGCTGGGCGCGCGCCATCGAGCTCGCCGAGGATATGGCGGCGAAGAAGGATATCAAGCTCGACCTCACGGACGTGACCCCGCACACGCTCAAGCACACCGCGATCACGTGGGCCCTGCAGAGCGGCGCGGACATGTGGTCCGCCGCCGGGTACTTCTCGACCTCGATGGAGACCCTGGAAGAGGTATATGGCCACCACCATCCAGATTGGCAGAAGGGCGCCAGTGAGGCGGCAGGAAAGGCGGGTAAGGCATGAAATGCGAGCACTATGCTATTCAGGCACGTCCGGACAGAAAGTGGTGCTGCATCAGGTGCGGTAAGGTCGCGACTCTACAATATTTCGAATCCAGATGAGGGGCGAATAGATGCTTGATATCCTGCAGTTCTATGTGTCTGGCTTCTGGGTTTGGTTGGGGCTGACAATCGGCCTGTCGCTGGTCGTCAAGATGATTGCGTTGTTGGTTCTTGGGCTTGCCGGGGTAATCCGCGGCGGCAACATCACCATCGAATAGTTCAGAAAGGAGGACACATGCTCAGCAATCCAGGAACGGAGGCGCGCGAGCGCGAGGTGGATCAACTATTAGGTGCCCTTCGCGAGCGCCTAGTCCGAGGCGAGTGGTCTCGGATCACCATCGAGAACGGCCTCGAATACGTGGATGGTCGCGATGGGTGGGAGGACCCGCAGCCTAATGGCTCCTTCATGCTGCATGCGGAAGCGCTGAGTAGCCCGCGCCAGGTGATCTCGGAACACAAGGAGGCCAAGCGGTGATCGAAATCAGACGCCAACCCTCCGGAGCCTGGTTCGCGACCGATCCGGCTTTTGGTGTCATCTCAGGAAGTTCGGAGGCGGATGTCCGGACCAAATTCCGTGAGGCAGTCATTGCGAGCGTCACCGCAGGCGTCGATGCCGCCCTCGAGGCGGCGGTCGTAATATGCGCCCCCAAGCCAGGGGATGCAGAGTGAGGTGGGGAGACGTGCTCATCGCGGCCATGGACGCCTGCTGTGCGGCTGGCGTGGACGCAGAAGTCCGGCCGGAGGAATTGGCCGAGAAGGTCGAGCTGCTGACGGCCCGCAGCGGGGGCATAGAATCGGTCCGCACTATACCTCTAGGGAACGGTGCAAGAACAAAATGCAGATCGAAACCGGACCCAAACAGGACCCGAGAGAAAATACGGCATCAAGAAAATCGCGTAAGTTATTGAGAATATTGGCGCACCCGATAGGATTCGAACCTATGGCCTCTGCCTTCGGAGGGCAGCGCTCTATCCAGCTGAGCTACGGGTGCCTAGGGCGGGTCTTACGGCAAAGCGAAACGCTCCGCAATCGCAAATCCGGCGTGCCGCGGCGTTCTTTGCGACGAAGTTTCCTCGGCGCCTGCCCCAAGGACGCACGTGTTTTCCGAGCCTTGTGAGGACGGGTCACGCGCGGCCGCGCGCAGGGTCCTTGGCTTTGCGCATGCGCGCGCCGTGGCCTGTGCTGTCTCATTTCCGCAGTTCCTCCGTCGCCGAGCCGTGGCTCGCGCGATCGGACCTTGGCGTACAAAAAACCCCGTCGCCGTGCGAATCTGCCTCGCCCGCGACTGGCCCCTACTTCCGGCGCAGTCGTGACAGCGCCTCATCCTCGATTTCCCAGGCGGCAATGCCGTCACGGATGCCCGCTGCCATCGAGGCGCGCCAGGCGCGGTCCTGAAGGTGCCGCAGGTCCTCCTCGGTCGACAGGAAACCGACCTCGATCAGGGCCGAGGGAATGTCGGCGGCCTTGAGCACCGAGAATCCCGCCTGCCGCTGCGGGCGCTTGTGCACCTGTCCCACCGCGTTGCGGATCCCGGCGACCAGGTGCGCCGCCAGCGCCTTGCCGCGTGGGGCGTTCTCGAGCCTGGCAAGGTCCATCAGAACGTTCGCCACCCGGTCGTCCGAGCCCGAAAGGTCGAGCCCCGCGAGGATGTCGTCCCGGTCGTGGCGCTCGGCGAGCGCCGCCGACGCGGCGTCCGAGGCGGCGTCGGCAAGCGTGTAGACCGTGGCACCATGGGCCACGCCCTGCTCGATCGCATCGGCATGCAACGACAGGAAAAGATCGGCGCTGGCGTCATGCGCCAGGGCCACCCGCCCCTCGAGCGAGACGAAGACATCCGCGTCGCGGGTCATCAGCACCTCGTAGCCGGCGCGACGCAGCACGTCGCGCAGGTCGCGCGCGAAGACCAGCATGAGGTCGGCCTCGTTGTGCCCGTCGCGCTGCGCGCCCGGATCGATGCCCCCGTGCCCCGGGTCGAGAACGATGCGCAGCGGCGCGCCCTCTGCGCGGCGCGGGGCGGCCTTGGCACGCGGCTCGGGCAGGTCCCAACGCGGATCGCGGGGCAGGCCGGAGCGGGAGGCCATCGCCTCCGCGCTGGTGGGGGAGAGACGCAGGGCGAGAGCGGCCCCGCCGGTCTCCTCGGAGACCTTCATCTCGGCGCGATCAAGGCGCATCGGCCCGGCAAGCTCGGCCACAAGCCGCGACCAGCCAGAGCGGAACGGGCCCATGTGCAGGGACTTGACCGCCGCAGAGCGGTTCATGGCCTCGGGGTCGGCGCCGGTCCAGTCCACCTCGCGGAAGTCGAGCACCAGCCGCGGCGGATCGATCAGGGTGAAGGCACGCCAGGGGACTCCCTGGCTGATCGAAAGCGTCAGCTCCGCGCCCCTGCCCCAGCCGGCATCGACTGCGGCGCCTTCGATGAAGCGCGCCTGCCCGCCAAGCGCGAGGTTCTGCGCTTGCGCGCCGGTGCCAAGCAGGGCGCAGAGCGCCGCTGCCGTGATGATCCGGAATAAACTGCCCATCTGCCTGTCTGTCTTCTTGTTGTTGGCAGGCACACTAGCAGCGCGGCAGCGGATTCGCACGTGGCATGGAGGGCACATGGGCACATGCCGACAGGCGCGCGCCCCGCCCCATGCAGGAAGTCGCACGGCCCGCGGGCATCATGAAAACGTCAGACCCGCGCCTCCATGAAGGTCTTGAGCCGAGCCAGCCCTTCCTCGATCTCCGCGGTGCCGCGGGCGTAGGAGAAACGCAGGGTCCCCGCCCCGCGCGCCGGGTCGAAATCGAGCCCGGGCGTCACCGCCACCCCGGCCTTGTCGAGAATCTCTGCGGCAAAGGCGCGGCTGTCGTCAGTCAGGTGGCTGACGTCGGCGTAGACGTAGAAGGCCCCGTCAGGCGGCGCGATGCGGTCGAAGCCGGCCCTTGGCAGCCCCTCCATCATCAGCGCGCGGTTCTTCGCGTAGACCGCGAGGTTGGCCTGCAGCTCCTCGGTGGCATCCATTGCCGCGAGCGCCGCCACCTGCGAGGCGTTGGGCGCGCAGATGAAGAGGTTCTGCGCCAGCCGTTCGACCTGCCGCACCTGGGCCTCGGGCACCACCAGCCAGCCGACCCGCCAGCCGGTCATCGAGAAATACTTCGAGAAGGAGTTGATCACGCAGACATCGTCCGAGACCTGCAGGGCCGTGACGGGCTTCTTGTCGTAATCGATGCCGTGGTAGATCTCGTCAGACAGGAAAGACGCACCGCGCGCCTGCACCGCTTCGATCAGCGCCGCCAGCTCGGGCTTGCCCAGCATCGTGCCGGTGGGATTGCTCGGCGAGGCAACCATGGCCCCCTCGTACGCCACACCCGCCAGGTCCCCGGGGGTGAGCTGGTAGCGGTTCTCGGGGGCGGTCTGCACTTCGACCGGGCGCAGATCGAGCGCCTTGAGGATCTGCCGGTAGGACGGGTAGCCGGGCGCGCCGAGCGCCACGCGGTCCCCGGCGTCGAAAAGCGCCGAGAACGCGAGGATGAAACCGCCCGAGGACCCGGGTGTCACCACGACGCGGTTCGGGTCGAGATCGACATCGTACCATTCGCCGTAGAGCCGGGCGATGCGCGCCCGCAGCTCGGGAATGCCAAGCGCCACCGTGTAGCCGAGCGCATCGCTCTCCATCGCGGCGGCCAGCGCCTTGCGGGCTGCCTCGGGCGCAGGAGAGCTGGGCTGGCCGACTTCCATGTGGATGATGTGGCGGCCTGCGGCCTCGGCGGCCCGGGCCTGCTCCATCACGTCCATCACGATGAAGGGATCGACCGCCCCCCGACTTGAGTTTCGCATGTCTCTCTCCCATGGTGGCTCGGCACATCGTCTTCGGGCGGAGTACGAAGCTTCCGGAGGAGGGTCAATGCCGGGACCGCGCGCCGCGCTGCGCCTCATCGCCACGCTCTGCGCGCTTGCGCTTCTGCTTGCGGCACCCGCCGCGCGTGCTGCGACGCTCTTGCGCGACGCCGACCTAGAGCACGCCCTGACCGAGATCGCCGCCCCGGTGCTGCGCGCCGCCGGGCTGAGCCCCGGGCAAGTCGATGTGCTGGTGATCAAGGACGACCGGATGAACGCCTTCGTCGCCGACACGACGCGCATCTTCATAAATTCCGGGCTGATCTTGAAGCTCCCCAATGCCAAGTCCCTGCAGGCGGTGATCGCCCATGAGGCGGCGCATATCACCGGCGGACATATCACCCGGCGCATGGACAACATGCGCGCGGCGCGCAACGCGGCGGGGCTCGGTCTCGTGCTGGCCGCGGCGGCGGGCGCCGCCACCGGCAGGGCCGATGCCGCGGCGGGGCTTGCGATCGGCGCGCAGAGCACGGCCATGCGCAGTTTCCTCGGCCACAGCCGCGCCGAGGAAAGCTCGGCGGACATCGCCTCGATCCGGACCCTGGTGCAGGCCGGGATCGACCCGCGCGGGGCTTTGCAGGTGCAGGAGATATTCCTCGGGCAGGAGGCGCTGAACGTCGGCCGGCAGGATCCCTACATGCAGAGCCACCCGCTGACCCGCGACCGCTACCGCGCGGCGCAGGGGCTGGTGGCGGCGGCGAAGGTGCCCGAGCGCAACGACCCCAACGCCGATTACTGGTTCCTCCGCACCCGGGGCAAGCTCTCGGCCTTCTTGCGCGCGCCGGGCTGGACGCTGGGGCGTCTTGGCGACAGCGGCAGCCGAGACATCGCGCTCATGCGCGAAGCGGTGGCGCGGCACCGGCAGACCGACCTGCCCGGTGCGCTCAAGGCCATCGATGGCGCCCTCGCCCTGCGCCCCAAGGATCCCTACTACCACGACCTCAAGGGCCAGATCCTGCTCGAGGGCCGCCGCCCCGCCGACTCCGCCCGGGTCTACGCGCAGGCGCGCGACCTTGCCCCGCGCAACGCGCAGGTGCTCGGCGGGCTTGGCCGGGCGCAGCTTGCCTCCGGACAATTCGCGGCGGCGCTGGCGACGCTGGAGGAGGCACGCGGCCGGGATTGGGCCGATCCGCGCATCCTGCGTGATCTCTCGGTCGCCTATGCCCGGGCCGGGAACAACGGCATGGCGTCCGAGGCGACGGCGCAGCGCTACGCGCTGGAAGGGCGCATGCAGGACGCCGGAATTCATGCCAAACGCGCGGTGGATCTGCTGCCGCGTGGATCCGCCCCGTGGAACCGCGCGCAGGATGTGCTAGACGCATCGGAGCGCGCCGCAAGGAAACGCTGAGATACCGCCCGAGCGGGCGCCCTGACCGACGGAGACAAGATGCAGACCCCTACGACCCGACGCACCGCCTTTCGCCGCGCCGCCGCTTCGCTGGCCGTGGCCACCGGCCTCATGGCGCCCCCGGCGCTGGCACAGGACCTCGACCTCCAGAAGCTGACCCCCGAGCAGCGCGAGGCTTTCCGGGCAGAGGTGCGCGAGTACCTGCTCGACAACCCCGAGGTGATCATGGAGGCCGTCAACGCGCTCGAGACCAAGCAGGCCGAGCAGCAGGCCGCGGCCGACGACCAGTTGGTCTCCTCAAACGCGGACATGCTCTTTGACGACGGCTACAGCTGGGTCGGCGGCAACCCCGACGGCGACGTGACCATCGTGGAGTTCTCGGACTACCGGTGCGGCTACTGCCGCAAGGCCTTCCCCGAGGTCGAGGAACTGGTGAAGAACGATGGCAACATCCGCATCATCATCAAGGAGTTCCCCATCCTTGGTCAGGACAGCATGACCTCGTCGCGCTTCGCGCTGGCGACCATGCTGGTGGCGGGTCCGGACGCCTACAAGCAGATGCACGACGCGCTGATCTCGCTCAAGCAAGAGCCGTCGGAACCCGTGCTGTCGAAGCTTGCGACCACGCTGGGGCTCGATGCGGACGCGATCCTTGCCAAGATGAGCGATCCCGAGGTCGATCGCCGCATCGGCGAGACCCACGAGCTGGCGCAGCGGCTGCAGATCAGCGGCACGCCGACCTTCGTGTTCGGCGACCAGATGCTGCGCGGCTACGTCCCGATCGACGGCATGCGGCAGATCGTCAAACAGGTGCGCGAAGAGAGCTGAGTCTACTCGGCAGGAGAGGCGGCCTTTGCCGCCTTCGCCCGCGGACCGGCGTTTGTCGGTCCCGGTGCGGTCTTGGCCGGATCCATGGCAGCGGGAAACCAGAGGCGTGCGCAAGTGCCCGTCCCGGAGCGCGGCGTGCTCAGCTCGAAATCGCCGCCCGACTGCTCGGCAAAGCCCCGCAGCATCGCCAGCCCCAGCCCCGACCCCTGCCCGACCGGCTTGGTGGTGAAATAGGGCTCGCAGACCAGCGGCATGAGATCGGCGGGGATACCGGGGCCGGTGTCGCTGAGCTCGAAGCAGACGCCGGGACGTCCTGCGCGCGGCGCTGCTCCGGCCCGCAGCGCAATCTGTCCGCCATCCGGCATCGCGTCGCGGGCATTCGAGATCAGCTCGAGCAGGCAGGTCTGCAGGTTCGGCCCGTCGACGCGGATTTCCGGCAGCGCGGGCCCCACGTCCACCGTCAGCTCATGCCTTGACCCGAGCAGCTCGGCCGCGCGTTCGGGAAGGTTGCGAAGCGCCTCTTCGGGAGACATCGAGACCGGTTTGAGCCGCGCGCAGCTCGCCATGGCCAAGAGCTGCGCCGTCCGCGCGGCGCCGCGGCGGGCCGCGCGCTCGGCCTCGGCCATCAGCGCGTCGCGCTCGGCGGGAATGGGTGACAGGCGCGCCAGCTCCATGTTGCCAAGCACCACGGTCAGGAGATTGTTGAAGTCATGCGCGACACCGCCGGTCAGCTGCTCCATGGCGCGGCCGCGCTCCGCCACGAGAGCTTGGTCGCTTGCCACGTCCAGCGCCTCGCGCGTGCGCATCACGGACCAGGCCACGCGGACGAAATAAAGGTAGCAAATCACCAGCGCGGCGCTCACCAGAAGGGTGTCCGGGCTGCCCGGATCGGTGATCCAGAGCCAGGCGGCGCGCGCCAGCACCCCGACCCCCCTGAGCGCCAAGTCCAGCACCAGCAAGAGCCGCATCCGCACCCGGCAGGTCAGCGTGTTGAGCAGCGCCAAGAAGACGAAGAGCAGCGACAGGATTCGCAGACTCGGCGTGTCCTGCA
Source organism: Salipiger sp. PrR003 (assembly GCF_010500785.1). Classification (NCBI taxonomy): domain Bacteria; kingdom Pseudomonadati; phylum Pseudomonadota; class Alphaproteobacteria; order Rhodobacterales; family Roseobacteraceae; genus Salipiger; species Salipiger sp. PrR003. The sequence continues at coordinate 173,562 of NZ_JAAGOV010000109.1, read as the reverse complement.
CCCAGAGGATCATCCCGCCCGCAATATAGACGGCCCCCGACAGCAGCAGCGTCGCGATCGGCAGCAGGAGCTGGCCCCGGTACCCTTGATCCGGGAGCGCGCTGACGGTGTAGAAATGCAGGCCGAGGGTGAGCAGCATCGCCCCGAGCCAGGGCAGCAGCAGCGGCACATCCATAAAGGCCCATATGGCCAGCGTCGCTCCCGCGACCATGGCGATGCTGAGAAGCCCCTGCGAGCGCAGCCCCTCGAGCGCCCGCACTTCGGTGAAGTCCAGCAACTTTCCGAAAGGCGGGATCATCCCGCCCGATGCGCCGGACTTGTGCACCGGGCCTACTCCGCGGCCTGTGCTTTGGCGACCTCCGCAGCGTCGATCTGCGCCGCCTTCTTCTCGACCTCCTCGACGATGTGGTCGATCATCTGGTCGTTGGACATCTTGTGGCTGGCCTTGCCCGCCAGGTAGACCATGCCCGAGCCCGCGCCGCCGCCGGTGAAACCGACGTCGGTCATCAGCGCCTCGCCCGGTCCGTTCACCACGCAGCCGATGATCGACAGCGACATCGGCGTCTTGATGTGCTCGAGCCGCTGCTCCAGCGCCTCGACGGTCTTGATCACGTCGAAGCCCTGCCGCGCGCAGGACGGGCAGGAGATGATGTTGACGCCGCGGTGGCGCAGCCCGAGAGACTTGAGGATCTCGTAGCCCACCTTCACCTCTTCGACCGGGTCGGCCGAGAGCGAGACGCGCAGCGTGTCGCCGATGCCCATCCAGAGAAGCTGGCCAAGGCCAATGGCGCTCTTGATCGTACCAGAAGTCAGCCCGCCCGCCTCGGTGATGCCGAGATGGATCGGTTTGTCGGTCGCCTCGGCCAAACCCATGTAGGCGGCAGCCGAGAGGAACACGTCCGAAGCCTTCACCGAGATCTTGAACTCGTGGAAGTCGTTGTCCTCGAGAATGCGGATGTGATCGAGCGCGGACTCGACCATCGCCTCGGGGCATGGCTCGCCATATTTCTCGAGCAGGTGCTTTTCCAGCGAACCGCCGTTCACCCCGATGCGCATCGAGCAGCCGTTGTCGCGGGCAGCCGCGATCACCTCGCGCACCCGCTCGGGGCTGCCGATGTTGCCGGGGTTGATGCGCAGGCAGGCGGCGCCGGCCAAGGCGCTCTCGATGCCGCGCTTGTAATGGAAATGGATGTCGGCGACGATCGGCACCGGGCTTTCGCGAACGATCTCTTTCAGCGCCTTCGAGCTGGCCTCGTCGGGCACAGAGACGCGAACGATATCGGCCCCGGCCTCCGCGGCGCGCTGCACCTGTTCGATGGTGCCGCGGATATCGGTGGTGACGGTGTTGGTCATGGTCTGCACCGAAATCGGTGCATCCCCGCCCACCGGCACGTTGCCCACCATGATCTGCCGAGACTTGCGGCGCTCGATGCTGCGCCAAGGGCGGATCGGGTTGTGGCTCATGAGCTGGACGCCTCCTGAGGGCAAACGTTGGTATTCGGCCTCAACATAGCGTCCGCGGCCGGGCGAAACCAGAGGTCAGCGGCGGCAGAGTGCAGATGGAAAAGCGCAAAGGCGTGAGGATGGGCTCAGTCTGTCTGGACCAGATCGCTGCTCAGCTCGGCCACGACCCGCGACAGATCGGCATCCCGGCTGAGATCGGCGACCTTGAAGGCCGAGGTCAGATGCTCGACCGACAGCGGCAGGTTCTTGGTCACCGTACCCGCGGCACCGACCGGACCGTAGGTCTGCCCATTCACCGCGAAGTAGACTGCACCGGACTCTCCGACCCGCACGTTGGCCGGGTCCTGCATGGCGGGGGCTGTCCAGGTGTCGCCCGCGCGCATGGTCTTCTCGAAGATCACCGAGCCGTCCGCCGACCGGACGCGCACCCAAGCCGGGCGCACCGCGATCATCGTCACCCCGGGGGCGCTGTCCTGCAGAACCTTGGGCGCGCCGGGCTGGCTCACCGAGGGGGCGGCCTGTGCGAGTTGGGTCTGTGCGGGCGCGGGCACCAGCGTTTCGTTCAGCTTGGCCAGAACGCGCTGAAGATCGCCGTCCTTTGCAGGCTCGGCGGGCTTGTAGGCGGCGGTCACCACCTCGGGCAGCAGCGCCACATCGCGGGTCACTTGGCCCTTTGGACCGAGCGGGCCAAGGGTCTGCCCGTTGGTGGCGAGATAGAGCGCGCCCGACTCGCCGACGGTGAGGCTGGCCTCGGTCTGGCCCTCGGGCACGGTCCAGGTGTCGGCTGGCTCCATAACCCGCTCATAGAGCACGGAGCCGTTCGCGCCGCGCACGCGCACCCAGGCCGGGCGCACGGCGACCAGCGTGACGGTGCTCGCGTTGAGCGCGGTCTGCGCCGGCAGCGGCGCGGGAAGGCTGGCCACCTGCAGCGCGGCCTCGGCTGTGGCGGTGTCCACCTGCGGCAACTGGTTGCGCGCGGCCTCGGCAAAGGCGCCCACGGTCGCGGGGTCCAGCGACGAGATCGGCGCGTCGCGCGCCACAAGAACCGGGACGTCCAGCGCCTTGGGCCGGTAGAGCCGATCCAGCGCCTCGTTCGACGGAGGCGAGAAGGGACCCGCGCCGTCGGCGCTCGCCACCTGCTCGTCGCCCTCTGCGGGCGGCGTGACGGTGGCCTGCACCGGGTCGAGATCGCTCAGCACCAGCGGCGTCTGGTCAACCGGCGCAATCTGCACCCGCTGCACCTCGCGCAGCACGGCGAAGCCGCCATACCCGATGCCCCCGAGCAGGGCGATCAGCACCAGCAACGAGCCGATGGCGCCGGGCTCGATACGCGAGAAGAAGGAGTCGCCCGCCGGCACGAAGGGCATGCGGGGCTGTTCGAAGATGTCGCGCGCCGCCGGGGCCGGGAAGTTGCCCTGCCCCTTGCGGATCGTCGAGGCCTTCTCGGACATGCCATGGGCGACGGCAAAGCCGCTTTCCTCGCAGAAGAGCCGGTAGCACTCGTCGGGGTCCATACCGAGGTAGCGAGCATAGGAGCGCACGTAGCCAGCGATGAAGCCGGGCGTGTCAAAGGCCGAGGGATCGCAGTTCTCGATCGCCGCGATGTAGCTGGCCTTGATGCGCAGCTCGCGCTGCACGTCGAGGAGCGATTTGCCCATGGTGGCACGCTCGCCGCGCATGACATCGCCAAGCTCGAGCGTGAAGTCGTCGAAGCCGCGCGGACCTTCATCCGCGTTCATTTCGTCTTCGGACATGCGAGGGGAATTACGCCCAATCATGCGTTCCGCCTTGTGCTCCACCGTCTCAGACTGCGCCTGCCAAATCACGGGCTCGCGATTCGGGTCGCGGCCTTTATTGAGGCTACGTTAGCACAGAACAACTGAAATTACACAAAATCAGGGGGTCATCGGCGCCCTTCTGCGCAGGATGCGTGGCTTTTCCCCATTCCGCGGCGGCCGGTTCCGGAACAAAGCGAGACCCCGCGATTTTGGAAACCGCGGGGCCGAGAAAGCGCAGCGTTAGCGCCGAAGATCGCGATGGACCGCGCGGTTCAGGCGCTCATGTCCTGCCGGTTGAGCGCACAATGCGACCAGAGCGCGTCCATCGCCTGGATCAGCTTGTCCATCTCGTTCGGACCATGCACCGGCGAGGGGGTGAAGCGCAGCCGCTCGGTGCCACGCGGCACGGTGGGGAAGTTGATCGGCTGCACGTAGATGCCGTAGCCCTCGAGCAGCATGTCCGACAGCTTCTTGGTGTGCACCGGGTTGCCGACGATCACCGGCACGATGTGCGAGCCGTGGTCGATGATCGGCATGCCCAGCCCCTTGAGCCGCAGCTTGAGGATCTTCGCCTGGGTCTGGTGCCGCTCGCGCAGCGCCTGGTCCTGCTTGAGATGAGCAATCGAGGCCGCCGCCCCTGCCGCAACCGCCGGCGGGATCGAGGTCGTGAAGATGAAGCCCGGTGCATAGGAGCGCACCGCGTCACACATCTTCTCGGACGCTGCGATATAGCCGCCGAACACGCCGAAGGCCTTGCCGAGCGTGCCGTTAATAATGTCGAGCCGGTGCAGCAGGTTGTCGCGCTCGGCAACACCGCCGCCGCGCGGGCCGTACATGCCCACCGCATGCACCTCGTCAAGATAGGTCAGCGCGGCGAACTCATCGGCCAAATCGCAGAGCGCCTCGATCGGGCCGAAGTCGCCGTCCATCGAGTAGACCGACTCAAACGCGATGAGCTTCGGCGCGGCGGGATCGTCAGCCTCCATCAATTCGCGCAGGTGCTGCACGTCGTTGTGGCGGAAGATGCGCTTGGCACCGCCGTTGCGCTTGATCCCTTCGATCATCGAGGCGTGGTTCAGCTCGTCCGAATAGATGATCAGCCCGGGAAAGAGCTTCGGCAGAGTCGAGAGCGTGGCATCGTTGGCGATATAGGCCGAGGAGAAGACCAGAGCCGCCTCTTTCTGGTGCAGATCGGCCAGTTCGGCCTCGAGCCGCTTGTGATAGACGGTCGTGCCCGAGATGTTGCGCGTGCCACCCGAGCCGGCACCGGTGGCGTCGATGGCTTCGTGCATGGCCGCGAGCACTACAGGGTGCTGGCCCATCCCCAGGTAGTCGTTTCCGCACCAGACAGTGATCGGCATCTCGCTGCCGTCCGGCTTGCGCCAGGTGGCGTGCGGAAAACGGCCGTTCTTGCGCTCGATGTCGATGAAGGTGCGATAGCGCCCCTCGGCGTGGAGACGGTCCAGGGCTTCGTCGAGCTTCGCGGTGTAGTCCACCGGTATCTCCTTCCTTCATCTTGCAGAGGCCGCGTTCTGCGCAGCACTTATACGGTCTAAGGGGCCGCATTCATGGTCGTGAATGGATACCGTCCGGGCCGCCCCATGTCCACGCTTTAGAATGAGACTAACGGTCGCGCCCTTGATTTAAATCAAGACTTTTGGACTAAGGTTTCAAGGTCAGGTTTCCAATAGTGCCCAGCTGCGCCCAATAGGCGCCAGGTCGCTGCACCGCCAGGCAAGGCACGCAACTGGCCTCCGGCGCAGACATTTCGCGCCCCAACCCCTGATTTTCAGGGGCGCTGAGGCGGCTTGCTGCCGGGCTGTCCTCCGAGCTCTTGCGGTCTGGACAGCGGCGGGCCCGGTGATACGCTCCGCGCAACTCGCAAGAAGGAACACCCAAATGGCTCAAGAAAACGTGTCCCTCGACACCGTCCTCACAAAGATCGATGCCGATCTTCCAGTCGCGCTCGACCGACTGCTCGAGCTTCTGCGAATCCCTTCGATCTCGACCGATCCCGCCTACAAGGAGGCCTGCGACAAGGCCGCGGACTGGCTCGTGGCGGATCTCGCCAGCATCGGCGTCGAGGCCAGCAAGCGCCCCACTCCGGGCCATCCGATGGTCGTCGGGCACGTCGACGGGCCGGGCCCGCACGTGCTGTTCTACGGGCACTATGATGTGCAGCCAGTAGACCCGCTCAACCTGTGGAACCGCGACCCGTTCGATCCGGCGATCGAGGACACGGCCAAGGGCAAGGTGATCCGCGGCCGCGGCTCCTCGGACGACAAGGGTCAGCTGATGACCTTCATCGAGGCCTGCCGCGCCTGGAAGGCCGTGCATGGCACCCTGCCCTGCAAGATCACCTTCTTCTTCGAGGGCGAAGAGGAAAGCGGCTCGCCGTCCCTCATCCCCTTCATGAAAGAGAACGCCGAGGAGCTGAAACAGGCCGAGATCGCGCTGATCTGCGACACCGGCCTCTTCCAGTCGAAGACCCCGGCGATCATCACCCGACTGCGCGGGCTCCTGGGCGAGGAGCTGACCATCAAGGCGGCTGACAAGGATTTGCATTCCGGCATGTACGGCGGCGTCGCGATGAACCCGATCCGCGTACTCACCAAGATCCTCGGCGGGCTCTTCGACGAGAACGGCGTTATTCAGGTGCCCGAGATCTACGAAGGCGTGCCCGAGCTGCCCCCGGAAATCCTCGAGCAGTGGAAGGCATTGAACTTCGACGACGCGGCCTTCCTTGGCAGCGTCGGCCTGTCGCAGCCTGCAGGCGAGAAGGACCACCTTCCGATCGAGATGATCTGGTCGCGCCCCACCGCCGAGATCAACGGCATCTGGGGCGGCTACACCGGCGCGGGCTTCAAGACCGTGCTGCCCGCCGAGGCCTCTGCCAAGATCAGCTTCCGCCTTGTCGGCACGCAGGACCCGGCGGCCATCCGAAAGAACTTCCGCGCCTGGGTCGAGGCGCAGGTGCCCTCGGACTGCTCGGTCGAATGGAAGGACCACAGCTGTTCGCCGGCCTCCGAGATGCAGACCACCCACCCCGGCTTCGAGGCGGCCCGCAAGGCGCTCGGCGACGAATGGGACGATCCGGCGGCCTATGCAGGTTGCGGCGGCTCGATCCCCATTGCCGGCTACTTCCAGAACATCCTCGGCATGGATGCCATGCTGGTGGGCTGGGGCAAAGATGACGACCAGCTGCATTCGCCGAACGAGAAGTACGACCTCGAATCCTTCCACAAGGGGATTCGCAGCTGGGCGCGAATCCTCGACGCCATGGCCAGCGCTGCCTGATTCCTGAGCCGTTCTCTGGCGGGGCGGCTATTTTTCGCCCCGCCAACCATCTGCGTTTACGATAAATTCATAAATGCCTGTCAAATGGACGACATTTCTCAAACCCCTTTTTTTTAGGGCTTCGCGGCCCACCAATCCGAACGGATAGGTGGGCGGCCCGAACGGATGCCAGACTTCGCCAAGAAGATATCCGGTCCAAGCCACATTCGCCGCCACATTTCGCCACAATCCATTCCTAGCGTCGATTCCAACGAGAGCTTGCACAGCCCTCTGCTGGCAGAAGGCCGGCGGCATCTGGCAGAAGGAGCTAGGATCATGAGAGCCTACGCAGTCCGGAAAATGACGCACGCAGATTTCGAAGCCCGCATCCGGCGCATCGATCCTGAGTTCGCCCGGTATGGCGCAAGCGACGCAAGCAAGGTCGCACGCACCTCCAAGCGCCCGATCGTCTCGGGCATCGTCGGCTTCCTCTGGGCTGGCGTGGTCATCGCGGTGGCCCGCAACCAGCAAACCATAGAGGCAAGCCTGCTCCAAGGCAGCCTCCCGCGCGAATACCACGTCTATGTCTTCGGCGCCCTCGCCGCGCTGCTCGCGGTCTCCGGCGTCATGGTGATGATGCACCTGCTGCGCATGGTCAGCCGCCGCGGCTCGGCCCGCAGCAATTCGGCCGGCATCCTTGTCGGCATCGGCGCCGCCACGGTGATGAGCATGATCCCTTCGCAGACCTATGTGGCTGGCCTCGGCCTGCTCGACGAGAATTCGCGCAACGTGATCGCCTCGGCCGGCACCTCGGTGCGCGCCACTGCCGGCCTCGACATCCGCGCCACCACTTTCGTCTCCTCACTCGGCAACTGAGCCTAGGGGCTTGCCCCGGGCCACAGGATGAGGGACCCAGCCGGATCACGGCCCACCGCATGAGGCCTTGGCTCAGAAGAGCCCGTGGACTCTTTCCGGCAAGACGTATTGCCGATCCGGCTCGGACCGCTCGAACTGCCAATATCCGGTTTCACCGCGCGGCGACCAGCTGCGGTGCATCCTCCGACGCGGCCGCGTGAAATCGAACGCCCCGCCCCCGGCATCATCCGCTACCAAGTGTTCGGCGAGCGCGGCTCGGGCACCAATTTCGTCAAGCGGCTGATCGGGCGCAACATGCCGCTCTTGCCGACCGAGGAGCTCGGCTGGAAACACGGCTTTCCGCAGATGACCGCGGTGCCGCCGGACACGCTGGTCGTCTGCGTCACCCGCAACGCCGTTGACTGGGCGCGGTCCATGCATGCCAAGCCTTGGCATTGCCTGCCCGAGATGCAGCGGCGGGCCTTTTCCCGATCTCTTTACCCGGCGGAGCGTGCAGCTCATGGGGCTCACCAGCTTCTTCCACCGCGGCTGCGCCCTGCTTTTCTGCCCGCTCGAGGCGGTGCAGGCGCGCCCGAAGGACTTCCTCGCCGACCTCCGCGCCGGTTTCAACCTGCCCGAATCTGGCCCCTATCGCCCGGTGCATAAGCGCCTCGGCAGCCGGTTCGAACCCGCGGTGAACGCGCCGCGCCCCGAGCCGCCCGGGCAACTCTCCGCTGAGGACATGGGTTTCCTGCGCAGCCGTCTCGAGTCCGGCCTCGAAGCGTCGCTCGGGTACGATTACTGAGCCTCGGCGGGCTGCCGCGCGCACGGGGTCTGTGCATCCGCGCAAATTGCGCTGCGGCGCGGCATCGCCGATCTTCGGCAAAACCTTATCCCGAGCCCGGAGACCTCCGATGTCCCTCGCCAACACCAAGACCGCCTATGGTGCCGTCACCCGCAGCTTGCACTGGCTGACCGCGCTCGGCATTTTGATCATGATCCCGCTCGGTTGGATCGCCCATCTTTCGCCCTGGGCCACCGAGGCCGAGCTCGCCACCAAGGCGCAGCTCTTCTCGGTGCACAAGACCATCGGCGTGACGCTTTTCTTCCTCGCCTTGGTCCGCATTCTCTGGGCGCTGAGCCAGCCGAAACCCGCGCCGCTGCACCCAGAGCGCAGGGCCGAGAACTTTGCCGCCGAAACGGTGCATTGGCTGCTCTACTCGACGCTGGTGATCGTGCCGCTCTCGGGCTGGATCGAGCACGCTGCCACCGAGGGCTTCGCGCCGATCCTCTGGCCCTTCGGGCAGGACCTGCCCTTCGTGCCGAATTCCGACCGACTGGCAGAGACCGCTGCCTCGGTGCACTTCCTGTCGCAATGGTTGCTGGTCGCCGCGCTGGCGCTGCACGTCGCCGGGGCCCTGAAACACGTCATCATCGACCGCGACGGCACGCTGGCGCGCATGCTGAAGGGCGCCTCCGCCGGCATGCCCTCTGCCGGGCACCGCGTCGTCCGCCCGCTGCTTCTGGCCGTCGCCGCCTGGGCCGCCCTCCTCGGTGGCGGGGCTGCCGCGGGTCTCTTCGCCAGCGAGGACGCCCCGGAGACCCCGAAGCTCGAGGCCGCACAATCCGACTGGCAGGTGACCGAGGGCACACTCGGCATCAGCCTCGTGCAGATGGGCAAAGAGATCGAGGGCAGCTTCGCCGACTGGACCGCCGAGATCGCCTTCGAGCCGCGCGAGACCCCCGGCAAGGCCGGCGACGTCACCGTGCAGATCGCCATCCCGACGCTGACCCTCGGCTCGGTGAGCAAGCAGGCCCTGGGCGCGGATTTCTTTGCCGCCGAGGACTACCCCACCGCCACTTTCCAGGCCGAGATCCTGCGCGGCGAAACCGGCTACGAAGCACAGGGCGCGCTCACGCTGAAGGGCGCCGAGGTGCCGGTCACCCTGCCCTTCGAGCTGACCCTCGAGGGCGAGACGGCCACCATGCAGGGCAGCACCACGCTCGACCGTCGCAACTACGCCATTGGCGAGAGCATGGCCGATCCGGAGCAGCTCAGCTTCGACGTGCAGGTGAACGTGGCGCTGACCGCCACGCGGCACTGACGGGCGGCGCGTCCGCGGGCCGCTACTGCAAGTAGCGGTCGGAGGCGCGGATTTGAAAAGAGGAGAAGGGCGCGGGTGTCTCGCGCCTTTCTGTCCAACTCAAGCCATCTGGCTTGACGGGGTGGAGAGGGACAGCGCCTTTTCCTCCTCGTCCATGTCCTCGACGATGCCCTCGAAGAGCGGCGTGGACATGTAGCGCTCGCCGGTGTCTGGCAGCATGGCGAGGATCACAGTACCGGGCTCGGCCTTCTCGGCCAGTTGCATGGCGATGGCGAAGGTCGAGCCGCCGGAGACACCCGTGAAAATGCCCTCCTTCATCGCCAGCTTCTTTGCCCATGCGATGCCGTCGGTCCCCGCGACCGGGATCAGCTCGTCGTAGCAGCCCGCGTCGAGCCCCTCCTGCAGCACGGCAGGTATGAAGTCGGGCGTCCAGCCCTGGATCGGATGCGGCTCGAAGGCGCTGTGGCTTTCCGAGGGTGCCCCGTCGGCGGTCCGGCCCTGCGCGATGCCGCTGCCGACGAGCTGCGCGTTTGCGGGCTCCGACAGCACGATCCTGGTCTCGGGCCGCTCCTTGCGCAGCACGCGCGCAACGCCGGTGACCGTGCCGCCGGTGCCATAGCCGGTGACAAAATAGTCGAGCCGCGTGCCGGCGAAGTCATTGACGATCTCGCGCCCGGTGGTCGCCTCATGCACCGCCGCATTGGCCTCGGTCTCGAACTGGCGGGCGAGGAACCAGCCGTTCGCCTCCGCCAGTTCCGCCGCCTTTCGGTACATGCCGAAGCCCTTCTCGGCGCGCGGCGTCAGAACCACCTTGGCGCCCAGCATCCGCATCAGCTTGCGCCGTTCGATCGAGAAGCTGTCGGCCATGGTCACCACCAGCGGGTAGCCCTTGGCGGCGCAGACCATGGCAAGCCCGATGCCGGTGTTGCCGGAGGTCGCCTCGACCACGGTCTGGCCAGGCTTCAGCGTGCCGTTTTTCTCGGCGGTCTCGATGATGCTCATTGCCAGCCGGTCCTTGACCGAGGCGGCAGGGTTGAAGAACTCGGCCTTCACGTAGATCTCGACCCCCTCGGGCGCGAGGTGGCTGATCCGCACGGCGGGCGTGTTGCCCACGGTGTCGACGATACTGTCGTAGAGCCGGCCGCGGCCGATGGTTTCTGCGGGTGTCGATGCGTCCATGGTCTCTCCCTCCCTGTGGCGTTCCCCTCGGGTCATCTTACCCCAAAGCGCCCAGAGTCGGATTGCAAAGGTTTCAGCGGCGACGCGGTTGGTTTCCGCAAAGTCTCGGCGGCATGCCCCACGGGCGCGGCAGGAGCCTGGACACCGGCTTTCGCACCCAGCCTTGCGCATGCCATCTGGCCCGGCGCGCGCGCGCGTGCTAACGCGCGGGGCATGACCCAGATCACGCTCCGCCGCCCCGACGACTGGCACCTGCACCTCCGCGATGGCGAGATGCTGGCCGGCATCGCCCCCGAATCCGCCCGCCACTTCGGCCGGGCGATCATCATGCCCAACCTCGTGCCCCCCGTGGTGACCGGCGATCAGGCCGCCGCCTACAGGGGCCGCATCCTCAAGGCCCTGCCCGAGGGCAGCCGCTTCACCCCGCTGATGACCCTCTACCTGACCGAGACAACCGATCCCGCGGATGTCGCCGCGGCCTATGACGCGGGGATCATCACCGCGCTGAAGCTCTACCCGGCGGGTGCGACGACCAACTCCGCCTCGGGCGTGCGCGACTTCGACAAGGTGCGCCCGGTGCTCGAGCTGATGGCCGAGAAGGGCATCCCGCTCTGCGTACACGGCGAAGTGGTGGACAGCGACGTCGACATCTTCGACCGCGAGGCCGTGTTCATTGATCGCGTGCTCGACCCGATCCGCCGCGCCACCCCGGGCCTGCGCGTGGTCATGGAGCACATCACCACCAAGCAGGGCGTCGACTATGCCCGGTCCGGCGGCGACGATCTCGGTGCGACGATCACCACGCACCACCTGGTGATCAACCGCAACCACATCCTCGTCGGCGGCATCAAGCCGCACTATTACTGCCTGCCCGTTGCCAAGCGGGAGGAGCACCGGCTGGCGCTGCGCGAGGCCGCGACCTCGGGCGATGCCAGCTTCTTCCTCGGCACCGACAGCGCGCCACACGCAGATCCGGCCAAGGAAAGCGCCTGCGGCTGTGCCGGCTGCTTCACTGCGACCAACACGCTGTCGATCCTTGCCGAGGTCTTCGAGCAGGACGGCGCACTGGACCGGCTCGAGGCCTTCGCGTCGCGCAACGGGCCGGCCTTCTACCGCCTGCCCGTGAGCGAGGAGACGGTGACACTGACCAAGGGTGAGCCCGTCGCCTATCCCGCCAAGATCGACACCGGCGCCGGACCGGTGACCGTCTTTGACCCCGGCATGCCGCTGCACTGGCGGGTCGAGGCCTGAGCTTTCCGCAGGGGGCGCTCTGCCCCCTGCCCCCATCCGTTTCGGGAAAGGCCGAAAGAGCGCGGTGCCGTGCCATGCGCCCTTCCCGAACCCGCGCTTTCGCGCTAAGGCGGGCGCGGTTTTTCAAAGGAGCTGCCCCATGATCCCCTCGTCCTATCCCTCGCAAGAAGAAATGGCCCGGCTGACGGCCCGGATGCTCTGGGAAATCGGCGCGGTGCATTTCATGGGCGACGAGCCCTTCAAGCTCGCCTCCGGCCTGCCCTCGCCGGTCTACATCGACTGCCGCACGCCGATCTCGCATCCGCGCATCCGCTCGACGCTGATGGATTTCCTGACCGTCACTGTCATGCGCAATGCCGGCTTCGAGGCCTTCGACAACATCGCCGGCGGCGAGACCGCGGGCATCCCCTTTGCGGCACTGGTGGCCGAGCGCATGGCGCTGCCGATGACCTATGTGCGCAAGAAGCCCAAGGGCTACGGCCGCAATGCCCGCATCGAGGGCAAGATGACCGAGGGCCAGCGGGTGCTTCTGGTCGAGGATCTGACCACCGACGGCGGCTCCAAGCTTAGCTTCGTCGACGCCATCCGCGAGACCGGCGCCACCTGCGCGCATACCGCGGTGATCTTCTACTATGGCATCTTCCCCGAGACGACGAAGACCCTCGGCGATCATGGCGTAGAGCTGTACTATCTGTGCACGTGGCACGACGTTCTGGCCGAGGCCAAGGCGCGCGGCGGCTTCGAGCCGGCGACGTTGGCAGCGGTCGAGGCCTTCCTCGAAGACCCGCGCAAATGGCAGGCGGAAAACGGCGCATAAGCAGATTTCGCCCGGGCGGGGCCTTGGCGCTCCGCTCGCGCGCTTCCACCAAATGTTGCGAAAATTCCCGGCTCTGCTACGATATCTTCAAGAGCAGCACGGGGCGCCGGACGCATTTCCGGTTATCCCGAAATAGTCCACAGAGATTTCCAGATTGGTCCGCCTCCCGCGGCGCGTTAAGACGCTCGCACCTGCGGGACTCGGGGGAGCCGGTGGGGAGATCACAGGGACAGAAAACAACGTCGGGCCCATGGCAAACGGCCGCAACGACGGGGCCGTAGGGTCAGGGCCAAGGGGACAGGCATGAACGATCAGAGCGTATTCAACGCGACCGGTGTCGAGGTCGAGCAGGCCGACACGATGCCGCATTCGATCGAGGCCGAGCAGCAGCTGCTTGGTGCGATCCTGACCAACAACGACGTCTACGACAGGGTCGCGGCCATTCTCGGGCCGCAGCATTTCTACGACCCCGTCCACCGCCGTATCTTCGAGATCGCTGCCGCGCGCATCGCCAAGAACAACCTTGCGTCGCCGGTGACGCTGAAGGCGTTCATGGAGGATGACGAGGGCCTCAAGGAGCTGGGCGGGCCAGCCTATCTCGCCCGCCTTGCGGGCGCCGCGGTCTCGAGCTTCGCCGTGCGCGACTACGCGCAGATGATCTACGATCTGGCCGTGCGCCGCGACCTCATCCGGCTCGGCCGCGACATCTCGGACCGGGCCACCAAGGTCGACGTGAAATCCGAGCCGCGCGAGCAGATCGTGCAGGCCGAGCAGGCGCTCTACAAGCTGGCCGAGCAGGGCCAGACCGAGGGCGGCTTCCAGTCCTTCCTGCGCGCCGTGACCGATGCGGTGAACGTGGCCAACGCCGCCTACCAGCGCGAAGGCGGCCTGGCCGGGGTCTCCACCGGGCTCATCGACATGGACAAGAAGCTGGGCGGGCTGCACCCCTCGGACCTTCTGATCCTCGCCGGGCGCCCGTCGATGGGGAAAACCTCGCTCGCCACCAACATCGCCTTCAATATCGCCAAGGCCTACAAGAAGGGCACCCGCCACGATGGCACCGAGGGTGCGATCGAAGGCGGCGTCGTGGGCTTCTACTCGCTCGAAATGAGTGCCGAGCAGCTGGCCGCACGTATCCTGTCGGAAGCCGCCGAGGTGCCTTCGGAGCAGATCCGCCGCGGTGACATGACCGAGGCCGAGTTCCGTCGCTTCGTCGACGCCGCCAAGAGCCTCGAGGCCTGCCCGCTCTTCATCGATGACACACCGGCCATCCCGATCGCCCAGCTCGCCGCCCGGGCGAGACGCCTGAAGCGGACGCATGGGCTCGATGTGCTGATGGTCGACTACCTGCAGCTGGTGCGCGGCACCGCCGAAAACCGGGTGAACGAGATCGCCGAGATCTCCATGGGCCTTAAGGCCATCGCCAAGGAGCTCAACATCCCGGTGATCGCCCTGTCGCAGCTCTCGCGCCAGGTGGAAAGCCGCGAGGACAAGCGCCCGCAGCTTTCGGACCTGCGGGAATCGGGCTCGATCGAACAGGACGCCGACGTGGTGATGTTCGTGTTCCGCGAGGAATATTACGTGGAGCGCGAGAAGCCCTCGGACGACCGGCTCGACGAGATGGCCGCCTGGCAGGAACGCATGGAGCGCCTGCACGGCAAGGCCGAAGTGATCATCGGCAAGCAGCGTCACGGCCCGATCGGCACCGTGGAGCTCAGTTTCGAGGGCCGCTTCACCCGCTTCGGCAACCTGGTGCGCCCCTGGCAGAACGGCGAAGGCGACAACTTCTGAGCCGTGAACAAACGCACCGAGGGCGCGCGGCACGGGAGATCCTTGATTTTCGCCGCTGCCCCCCCTAGATTTCTTAGGCAACGAAGAAGGAAAGTCTCATGACCGGACCGGATCCCATCATTATCTGACCTTCACTCGGCGGCGCGCGCAACCATCATCAGCGCGGCGCTGCCGTTTTCGCGTCTCTGCTGGAAAATCGCCTAGCTCGGCTGCCTTCCGCGCTTTAGCGCGTCTATCTTGCCTTCAAGCGCGATCCTCTGCGCCGAAAGCTCCGCCAGAGACCGGCTGTCGTCAAAGCGGAACCTTTCGAGACCGAGCGACCGATGGTCATGCGCGAGGCTGCCGAGCAGCTCCTGGCCGCAGGCCGCCGCATCGCTGGCGCTCTCGATGATGAGCGCGATCACCTTGACCCGCGATTCCGGCGACAGCGTCAGGTAGCTGGCCTGTTGAACCCCCTCGATCTGCACCCGGATCTTCTCGAGCAGCCCATAGAAATTCACCGTCTGGTGGAGCGCACCATCCGCGATGTTATGCACCTCGCTGATCCGGGTGCGATAGATCTCCGTGTGCCGCGCGTCGGTGATATGGGGGATCAGCGCCCGATCCTCTCGGAAGCGCTTCAGCAGGTCCGCTTCCGAGGGTGAGCGTTTCAGAAAGCGTTCCATGTCCCGGGTGTTGAAGTCGATCTCGGCAAACAGCGCCCGCACGAGGCTGTCCTGCTGCTTCTTGCGCCGCCGCTCTTCGCGCTCGTCGTCGATGAGCCGCTTCACGAACCAGACGAGGAAGCCGAGGGTCGGCGCGAGAAAGGCCAGGAAAAACCTGATATCCACATCGTCCATACTGGAAAACCCCGCCCTGCCCGCCGATTGTCGAAGCCGCAGGATGAAGAACTTCGCCTCCGAGATCCAACGCTTTCCCTCTTGACGCCCCGCCCGGGCCCGGCAATCAACGCGCCATGGCACAGGCACAGCTTACCGTCGATCTCGACGCGATCCGCGCCAACTGGCGCGCCCTCGACGCCCTCTCCGACTGCGAGACCGGCGCCGTCGTCAAGGCAAACTCCTACGGTCTCGGCGCCGATCGCGTCGCGCCGATGCTGGCGCGCGAGGGCGCGCGCCGCTTCTTCACCGCCACGGTGGAAGAAGGCGCGGCGGTGCGCAAGGCGCTGGGGGACGGCGCCGAGATCAACGTCTTCGGCGGCCACATGGCCGGGGACGCCGCGTTGATCAAGTCAGCCGGGCTGACGCCGATGTTGAACTCCATCGACCAGATGTTGCGCCACGTCGAGGCGCTGCCCGGCCATCCCTTCGGCATCCAGCTCGACAGCGGCATGAACCGGCTCGGCATGGAGGCCGAAGAATGGTCCGCCCTGCGCGAGCTGGCGATGAAGCAAAAGCCGCGGCTGATCATGTCGCACCTTGCCTGCGCCGACGAGCCGAACCATGGGATGAACGCCCACCAGCTGCGCAATTTCCGCGAGATGACCGACGGGCTCGACGCGCCGCGCTCGCTTGCGGCCACGGGCGGCATCCTGCTGGGCAAAAACTACCATTTCGATGTTACCCGCCCCGGCATCGGTCTTTACGGCGCGATGCCCTTCCGCGACGCCCGGCGCGTGGTCTCTCTGCATCTTCCGGTGATCCAGACCCGCGAGGTCAAGACCGGCGAGTCGGTGGGCTACGGCAACAACTTCGTTGCCCGCTCGCCGATGAAGGTCGCGACGGTCTCGGCGGGCTACGCCGACGGGCTGCAGCGCGCGCTCGCCCCCAAGACCTATCTCTGGGCCGGCGAGACCCGCTGCAAGCTGCTTGGCCGCATCTCGATGGACCTCATCACCGTCGACGTCACCGCGGTCGACAACGTTCCCGATGCGCTCGAGTTGCTCGGCCCGCACCAGAGCGTCGACCAGCTGGCCAACCACATCGATACGATCGGCTACGAGATCCTCACCTCGCTCGGGGGCCGCTACGCGCGGAGCTACGCAGGCGAATGAGCCTGACGCGAACCCTCGTCGCGGCGCCCGCAGCGGCGCTGGGAACGCTCGGCGCCGCGGTGATCCGTGCGCTGGGGGCGGCCGGGCGGCTGACGCTCTTCGCCCTCGCCGCGCTGAGCCACATCGTCCGCGCGCCGCTTTACCCGCGTGAATTCGGCATGGCGCTGCTGCACGTTGGCTGGCTGTCGCTGCCTGTGGTGGGCATGACGGCGATTTTCACGGGCGGCGCGCTGGCTCTGCAGATCTACTCCGGCGGCGCGCGGTTCAATGCCGAGGCGGTGGTGCCGCAGATCGTCGCCATCGGCATGGTGCGCGAGTTGGGGCCGGTGCTGGTCGGGTTGATGATCGCCGCGCGGGTCACGTCCTCGATCGCCGCCGAGATCGCCACGATGAAGGTCACCGAGCAGATCGACGCACTGGTCACCCTCTCGACCGACCCGATGAAATACCTCGTCGCGCCGCGCCTGCTGGCCGCGCTCATCACCGTGCCGCTGCTGGTGGCGGTGGGCGACGTGATCGGCATCGCCGGCGGCTACGCCGTGGCCACCAGCGCGCTCGGCTTCAACCCGGTGAGCTATCTTGCAAACACGCTGAACTTCCTCGAGCCGCTCGACGTGCTTTCCTCGCTCGCCAAGGGCTGCGCCTTCGGCGGCATCGCCGCACTCATGGGCTGCTATTACGGCATGCACTCGGGCCGCGGAGCGCAGGGCGTTGGCCGCGCCACCAAGTCCTCGGTCGAGGCAGCCGCAATCCTCATCCTTGCCGCCAACTTCCTGCTCACGGGGGTGTTCTTTTCGGCATGATCACTCTTAGCGAGGTGCACAAGAGTTTTGACGGCGCCCCCGTGCTGCGCGGTGCCAGCCTGCATGTGCCCAAGGGCAGCTCGATGGTGATCATCGGCGGCTCGGGCACGGGCAAGTCGGTGCTGCTGAAGTGCATCCTCGGGCTCGTCACCCCCGACAGCGGCAGCATCACCATCGACGGGCACGACGCGACGCGCGGCGAGCGCGAGGCGCTGCTCTCGCGCTTCGGCATGCTGTTTCAGGGAGCGGCCCTCTTTGACTCGCTCCCGGTCTGGCAGAACGTCGCCTTCCGCCTGCTGCGCGGCCCACTCAAGCGTCCCCGCGGCGAGGCCCGCGAGATCGCCATCGAGAAGCTGCGCCGCGTTGGCCTCGGCCCCGAGGTTGCTGACCGCCTGCCCGCCGAGCTTTCGGGCGGCATGCAAAAGCGCGTGGGGCTTGCGCGCGCCATCGCCGCCGAGCCCGAGATCATCTTTTTCGACGAGCCGACCACCGGGCTCGACCCGATCATGGCCGGGGTGATCAACGCACTGATCCGCGAGATCGTCACCGAGATGGGCGCCACCGCGCTGACCATCACCCACGACATGAGCTCGGTCCGCGCCATCGCCGATCGCGTCGCGATGCTGCATGCGGGCAAGATTCGCTGGGAAGGTCCAGTCGGAGAAATGGACGCCACAGCAGACCCTTACGTCCAACAGTTCATCCATGGGCACGCGACTGGCCCGATCGAGGCGCTGAGATGAGTTTCTTCGAGCCGAGCCCGCTGCTCGTGGCGTTCATCCTCTTCAAGAGCTTCGTCTACCTTGAGGTATTGGCTCTGCTGGCGCTTGTCCGAGGTCTTTTCGCCCGCGGCCCATCGCGTCATGCCGCGCTGCTGTCGCTGGGCCTTGCGGGCGTCGGCATCTACGCGAGCTTCGCGCCGACGCTGGCCGCCAGTCAGGGGCTACCCGCCCTGCCGCTGCTGCCCACGATCTCCCGTCTGCTCACCTGGCAGCAAGGCCTGCCGGCCCTGCTGCTCGCCTCCGTCCCATTGGCGCTCAGCGCGGGGCTGCCCGGCAGACGCTTCCGCGCGATCGACATCCTGCATATGTTGCTCAGCGCGGCGCTCGTCGGCTTGGGGCTGGCGGCACGCTTCGTCTGAACTCGGCCCTTTTACTCTTTCCAAACACGCCGGGGTGAAGGCGCCGCCTGGTGACGAGGGGCGACGCCCCTTCCCCGGCACGAGGCTGCCCATGCTGAAATACGTCAACCTCGCGCTCTTGCTGCTCTACCCGCTCGCTTGGGGGGCACCGTTGATGCATGCGGGGCTGCTGCCGCTCTTCGGCCTGTCGGACATCAGCGTCCTTTCGGGGATCGCCACGCTCTGGCACAGCGACATCTTCCTTGCGCTGGTGGTGGCTCTCTTTGCGCTGGTGGCGCCGCTGGCGAAGATCGGGGGGCTGGCGCTAGTCCAGTTCGGGCGGATGCCCCGCCGCGCGCTACCGCTGGTCAACACCCTGGGCAAACTCGCGATGGCCGACATCTTTCTTGTTGCGGTTTACGTCACCCTGATCAAGGGCATGGGCGTCGGCCGGATAGAGATCGGCTGGGGGCTCTACCTCTTCACCTTTTGCGTCCTGGCGTCGCTGGCCATAGGTTTGCTCGAAAGCCAAAAAGAGGCGACTAAATAACTCGGGTTTCCCGCAAAAATTGCAATTCTGCCACTGCGATTGTTCACACGAACTGAGCGCCGGTCATTAAAGTTAACATTTCCCTCTCCTTTCGGTACACTCGCCCTATTCTATTTCTTTACTGTTCTTTCTTTGGCTTTTTCTTGGGAGTCCCCCATGGTGTCCCAACTTCGTGACGCAGGTCTGGCCCTGCACTATATCCTCCAGAAGCTGGCATTCATTGTCGTGGCCACCGTCGGGGTGGCGCTGTTGATCTGGACCGCCGCTGCGGCTGCCGGGCTTGCGCCCTGGCTCGAACTTGACCTCAGCCTTGGTGGGCAACCGATTGAGAATGCCGGTCTTTGGGTGCAATGCACCTTGGCCGGACTTGCCCTGATACTTGTGTCTTTCCTGCCGAACGCCGTGCATGTGATGGCGTTGGAACGGTCGCACCGGTCGTTCCACATCGGAATGCGCGATATTGCCCGCGCCTATACGATGTCGCACCGCGCCGACCGCGAGGGGGTTTTCAAGCTGCAATCCGAGTTCGATTCGGTGCGTGAGAGGCTCGCCTACCTGCGTGACCATCCCGACCTCGCCGAACTCGAGCCCTCGGTGCTCGAGGTGGCGGCGCAGATGAGCCACGTGTCCCGCGATCTCGCCCGCACCTATTCCGATCGCAACGTGCAGCGAGCGCAGGATTTCCTGGTCGCCCGACAGCAAGAGGTCGAGGATTTCAACATTCGCATCGAAAAGGCCAAGGCGGCCGCGGTGGAGATCCGGCGCTGGCACGAACGGCTCGAGCTCGACGAGGCGATCGCGCAGGCGCAGCTTGCCCGGCTGGTGGATGAACTCGAGGATATCCTGCCCGAGATCCTGCCCGAGACCACGGTCACCCTGGACGCACCCGCCCCCGAGTTCACCGAGGCGCCGCGTCAGGAACGCGTCGTGCCTCTGCCGCGCGCGGCCGAATGAGCGCCGTGGGCTGATCGCGGCGGAGGGGGCACTGCCTCCTCTGCGGCTTTGCCGCCGTCCCCCTCGGGATATTTGCGCGTGGCAGAACTGGCCAGCTTGCACAGCGCTCCGCGAGCAGGCAGAACCCGCGCATGGCCAAAGCTTCCGCGAATTTCGTCTGTCAGTCTTGCGGCAACGCCACCTCGAAATGGTCGGGGCGCTGCGATGCCTGCGGGGAATGGAACTCCATCACCGAAGAGGTGCCGCTCTCGCAGGGGCCTGGCGGCAAGACGCTTGGCGCCACGCGCGGGCGCAAAGTGGCGCTGTCGGATCTCGCCACGACCGAAGCCGCGCCGCCGCGCACCGCCTCGAAGATCGAGGAACTCGATCGCGTGCTTGGCGGCGGGCTGGTGCCCGGGTCGGCCATCCTGGTGGGCGGCGATCCCGGCATCGGCAAGTCGACTCTGCTGCTGCAGGCGGCTGCGGCCTTTGCCCGCGCCGGGCAAAAGGTGATCTACGCCTCGGGCGAGGAGGCACGCGCGCAGGTGCGCATGCGCGCCCAGCGTCTGGGGCTCGGCGAGGCCGCGGTGCAGCTCGCCGCCGAGACCAACCTGCGCGACATCCTCACCACGCTCGAGGCCGAGAAGCCGGGGCTGGTGATCGTCGACTCGATCCAGACCATGTGGGTCGACAACGTCGCAAGCGCCCCGGGGTCGGTGGCGCAAGTGCGCGCCGCGGCGCATGAGCTGACCACCTTTGCCAAGCGCCACGGCACCTCGGTGATCATGGTCGGCCATGTCACCAAGGACGGGCAGATCGCCGGGCCGCGGGTGGTCGAGCACATGGTCGACACGGTGCTCTATTTCGAGGGCGAGCGCGGCCACCAGTTCCGCATCCTGCGCTCGGTCAAGAACCGTTTCGGCCCGGCCGACGAGATCGGCGTTTTCGAGATGACCGGCGGCGGGCTTGCCGAGGTGCTCAACCCCTCGGCGCTGTTCCTGTCGGAGCGGGGCACCCCCGCGCCCGGGTCGGTGGTCTTTTCCGGAATCGAGGGCACCCGCCCGGTGCTGGTCGAGTTCCAGGCGCTCGTCGCCCCCACGCCGCAGTCGCAACCGCGGCGCTCGGTCGTTGGCTGGGACGGCGGACGCCTTGCGATGATCCTCGCCGTACTCGAGGCGCGATGCGGCATCCCCTTTGCGGGACTCGATGTCTACCTCAACGTCGCGGGCGGCATGAAAATCAACGAACCCGCGGCGGATCTGGCCGTGGCGGCTGCGCTGCTTTCCGCCCGCGAGGATATTGCCGTACCCCCGGAAACAGTTGTTTTCGGCGAAATCAGCCTCTCCGGCGCCCTCAGACCGGTCGGCCAGACCGAAAACAGGTTGAAAGAGGCGCAAAAACTTGGTTTTTCCAACGCGATCCTGCCAAGGGGCGGAAAGGCCACGGGCAAAAGCGGCATGTCGCTCAGCCAGATGCCCGACCTGGTCACTCTGGTGGGAGAGATGTTCGGCGCCGGCTAAGGCCCGGCATCGATCAATCGGATCAGACGAGGGGCGCGAAGCGCATGGACGGATTCACTATCATCGACGGGGTCGTCGCGCTCGTCATCGTGCTGTCGGCACTGCTCGCCTATTCGCGCGGGCTGGTGCGCGAATCGCTGGCCATCCTGGGCTGGATCGTCGCGGCGATCCTTGCCTTTATCTTCGCGCCGCAGGTGCAGCCGCTGGTCAAGGAAATCCCGGTGCTCGGCGACTTCCTCGCCGACAGCTGCGAGCTGTCGATCATCGCCGCCTTCGCCGCGGTCTTTGCGCTGGCGCTGGTCGTCGTCTCGCTCTTCACCCCGGTCTTTTCCAGCCTGGTGCAGCGCTCGGCGCTCGGTGGGCTCGACCAGGGGCTCGGCTTCCTCTTCGGCGTGGCGCGCGGCGTGCTGCTCGTGGCGATCGCCTTCTTCGTCTACGAGACGGTGATCACCGCGCAGGATATCCCCATGGTCAACGATTCGCGCTCGGCGGCGGTCTTCGCCCAGTTCACCAGCAAAATCGAGGCGCAGAATCCAGAGGCCGCGCTCGGCTGGATCACCGCGCAATACGAGCAGCTGGTGGGCGTCTGCGAAGCGCCGGGCGCCAGCGACGCCTGAGCCGCAGGACCATCGACCGGACATCGAGCCGCGCTTTCGGGCGCGGCTCTTTAGTTGCCAGCCTGCCGCAGGCACCCGCACAAAGATCACGAAATCCCGCAGACGTGTTAGCGCATGCCTTGCCACGCCGCGCCGCGGCGTCCATATGCGAAGCTTCCGTGACACGCGCCCCTCATGCCAGTATGAGGGGGCTGTCCCCAGCCCTATGGATTCGGAGCCGCCCTTGTCCGATCGCCAGATGCCCCCCGCCCATCCCTTTGATTTCGACTCCGTCGATGCCGACAAGCTGCACGAAGAGTGCGGCGTGTTCGGGGTCAACGGGGTGACCGACGCGGCGAATTTCGTCGCCCTCGGCCTGCACGCGCTGCAGCACCGGGGACAGGAAGCCGGCGGGATCGTCTCCTACCACCCCGAGTACGGGTTCAACTCGGCCCGCCGCTTCGGCTACGTGCGCGACAACTTCACCCGCGCCTCGCTCATGGAAACCCTGCCCGGCGAGCTTGCCATCGGCCATGTGCGCTACTCGACCGCCGGCTCGAAAGGCGCGGCGATCCGCGACGTGCAGCCGTTCTTTGGCGAGTTCTCGATGGGCGGTGCCGCCATCGCACACAACGGCAACATCACCAATGCCGACGCGCTGCGCCGCGAGTTGATCGAGCGCGGATCGATCTTCCAGAGCTCCTCGGACAGCGAGTGCATCATCCACCTGATGGCCCGCTCGCTGCAGCGGGACATCCCGGCCCGCATGGAAGATGCGCTGCGCCGGGTCGAGGGTGCCTTCTCGGTGGTCGCCATGACCCGCACCAAGCTGATCGGCGTGCGCGACCCGCTGGGCGTGCGCCCGCTGGTGCTCGGCAAGCTGGCCGACGACGGCTACGTGCTGAGCTCGGAAACCTGCGCGCTCGACATCATCGGCGCAGAGTTCGTGCGCGAGATCGAGCCCGGCGAGATGGTCGTCATCTCGGGGGGCAAGGTCGAGAGCCGCCGTCCGTTCCGCGCCCAGGCCTCGAAGTTCTGCATCTTCGAGCACGTCTACTTCTCGCGTCCCGACTCGATCATCGGCGGCCGCTCGGTCTACGAGACCCGCCGGCAGATCGGCGTCGAGCTGGCCCGAGAGGCGCCGGTCGAGGCCGACCTCGTCTGCCCGGTGCCCGACAGCGGCACCCCCGCGGCGATCGGTTATGCCCATGAAAGCGGCATTCCCTATGGCATGGGGATCATCCGCAACCAATACATGGGCCGGACCTTCATCGAGCCGACCGAGCAGATCCGCAACATGGGCGTGCGCCTCAAGCTCAACGTCAACCGCGCGCTGATCCGTGGCAAGCGGGTTATCTTGGTGGACGA
The DNA here is from genome assembly GCF_010500785.1 of Salipiger sp. PrR003. NCBI lineage: Bacteria > Pseudomonadati > Pseudomonadota > Alphaproteobacteria > Rhodobacterales > Roseobacteraceae > Salipiger > Salipiger sp. PrR003. The sequence continues at coordinate 150,163 of NZ_JAAGOV010000109.1, read as the reverse complement.
CTCGGTGGTACGCGGCACCACCTCGCGCAAGATCAAGGAGATGATCCTTGATGCCGGCGCCGCCGAGGTGCACTTCCGCATCGCCTCGCCGCCCACCGCCTGGCCGTGCTTCTACGGAGTCGACACGCCGCAGCGCGAAAAGCTGCTGGCCGCGACGATGTCCGAGGACGAGATGCGCGAGCACCTCGGTGTCGACAGCCTCAAGTTCATCTCCCTCGACGGTCTTTACCGCGCCGTCGGGGCGAGCGAAGAGGGCCGCAACAACAAGTGCCCGCAGTATTGCGACGCCTGCTTCTCGGGCGAGTACCCGGTCGAGCCGGCGGACATGATCGAGAAGGGCTTCAAGCTCAAGACTGCGGCAGAGTAACGCATCGGCTGCGCGCCTCCTCGCCGAGGCGCGCGCCGCTTTCCGCCGCTTCCAATGTTCCGTTGCGGCGCGCACGGGGACGTGACCACGCGTCCCCCTTTTTATGCCCACGCCCCTTCTTTATCTGGCTGCAATCCGCCGCAACCAGACCAAGGAGAGCAGGCCATGGCAAATTCCACCCCCCCGAAGGTTGCCGCCAGCGCCACCACGCAGGCGCCTTTGCCGCGCGGCATCGCCTTGCTGGGCGTGCGCGGCTCGAACCGCGATCCCCGCGCTCTGGTGCGGCTTCCCGATGGCCGGGTGATGACCGTCGGCGTCGGCACGCAGATCGGCCGCCAGAAGATCGTTGCCATCGACGAGGACCGCGTTGCCCTGTCCAAGGGTGGCTCCGCCGAGTGGATCAAGCTGCCCTGACACCCGCAGGACACGGCGGGCGGCAGGCGCGGCCTGCGGCATTTCGGGCGAATTGACATTCGTCCGTGTCCGGGCGAGAGGGCGTGCCATGAGTGAAAAGATCGCCCTTGTCACCGGAGCCTCGCGCGGGCTGGGCTTTGCCCTCGCCGAAGCGCTCGCACCGGAATACCACATCGTTGCCGTCGGCCGCACCGTCGGCGGGCTCGAGGATCTCGACGACCGCATCAAGGCCAAGGGCGGGGCGGCGACGCTCGCCCCCATGGACATCACCAAGCCCGAGGCCATGGCGCAGCTGTGCCGCTCGGTCTGGGACCGCTGGGGCGGAATTGCGCTCTGGCTGCACACCGCTGTACATGCGGCGCCGCTGGCCCCGGCCAACCACCTGGACCAGAAGGACTGGGCGAAGTCGATCGCGACCAACCTGACCGCGACAGGCGTGCTGATCCCCTACATCACCCCGCTGCTCGGCGCTGAGGGCCGTGCCGTCTTCTTCGAGGATGACCACTCGGGTCAGAAGTTCTACGGCCATTACGGCACCACCAAGGGCGCGCAGATTGCGCTCGCGCGGAGCTGGCAGGCAGAGACAGGCAAGACCGGTCCGAAGGTCGACATCGTCAGCCCCAGGCCGATGCACACCACCACCCGCGTGGTCTTCCACCCCGGCGAGGACAAGACCGTGCTCGCCTCGCCCTACGCCGAGGCGTCGCGGCTTCTGGCTGATCTCGACCTTATCTGACCGCTCGGCGTCGGACTGGCCTCAGCCCAGCTCGAAGCGGGACACCCCGTTGGCCGCCAGCTGCGCGTCGAGCTCCGGCGAGGTCAGGAAGTCAAGCACAGCCATCGCCTCGGGCGCCGCTGTCCGCGTGACAAAGACAGACATGTCGATATGCGTCTCGAGCTCGTCGGGAAAGATCGCTGCGGGCTCGACACCCGGACTGCCGAGGATCGTCGTCAGCGGCGCCACCGCGAACTCGATCTCTCCTGCGGCCACGGCGAGGACCGGCGCGCCGCCCCCCATGGGCCGGCAGCGCGGCCCCACGGTCGCCACGAGCCCGAGCCGCCCCAAGACGCCCAGGAAGGTCCGCCCGCTGGTGCCCGCTCCGGTGTAGCCGATGCTCTGCGCCGACGTGAGCAGATCGACGATCTCTTTGGTTCCGGTCACCACCGGCCCGCCGGCTCCGTGCTGGCGCGCCACCGCGAGCCGCACCCTGCCGAAGGCCCGATGCGCGGCACGATCCACATAGCCCGCGTCGGTGAGCTGCCGGACGTATTGCGGATTGCTCAGCCCGATGTCGCCACGGCGGCCCGAGAAGACACGCTCGGCAATCGCCGGATTGAGATCATGTACCGGGCGCAGCGAGACGCCCGCCGCCTGTTCGATGCACCCGCGCAGCGAGCCGATCACCGACTTGATCGCCAGCGGCACGAGTATGACAAGTTCCTGCGACGGCATCGGGTTCGCCTCATAATGCGATGTCGGCGGACGATAGCATGTTCCGGCCCCCTGCGAAGCCTCTGCCGCGGATCGTGATCACACGGCTGTGTCGCGGCAGCTGCGACACCCTCCGCAACTTCTGAGTCACACCTCGACCCCTGAACGCACCGGAGGCGCCCTGCTGCCCTGCTGCGCCTTGCTCCACAGCGGGCCATTGCCTATGGAAGGTCCATAACAGGGATCCCATCATGCGCATTCTCATCACCAATGACGACGGCATCAACGCCCCGGGGCTGGCGGTGCTGCAGGCCATCGCCGAAGAGCTCGCCGGACCCGAGGGCGAGGTCTGGACAGTGGCGCCCGCCTTCGAGCAATCGGGGGTGGCCCATTGCATCAGCTACACCCACCCAATGATGATCGCCGAGATGGGACCACGCCGCTGGGCCGCCGAGGGCAGCCCCGCCGACTGCGTTCTGGCCGGCCTGCATGACGTGATGAAGGACTGCCCGCCCGACCTCGTGCTCTCCGGCGTGAACCGGGGCAACAACTCGGCCGAGAACGCGCTCTATTCCGGCACACTCGGCGGCGCCATGGAAGGCGCGCTGCAGGGGCTGCCGTCGATTGCCCTGTCGCAGTACCTCGGGCCGCGCACCCGCGACCTGACGAACCCCTTCGAGACCGCCGCCGCCCATGGCGCCGAGGTGATCCGTCGCATCCTCGCAGCGGGCACCGAGAGCGATGGCGACTATCGGCTGTTCTGGAACGTGAACTTCCCGCCCTGCCCCGCAAAGGAGGTCAAGGGCACCCGCGTCGTGCCGCAGGGCCGCCGGGCCGAGACCAACTACTCGGTCGAGCCGCACCTCTCGCCCTCGGGCCGGCGCTTCCTGTGGATCCGGGGCGGCGACCAGCGACGGCCCGCGCCCGCGGGCACCGATGCGGCGGCGAACCTCGAGAGCTACATCTCGGTTACCCCGATGCGCGCCGACCTGACCGACCATGCCGCGCTGGCCGCCCTCGAAAAGGCCTTCACATGAGTTTCGACGCCGACGCCAAGATGCAGCTCCTTTTCGCCTTGCGCTCGCGCGGGGTGACCGACAGCCTCGTGCTCGAGGCGATGGAGAAGATCGACCGCGGGCTCTTCGTGAAAGGCTATTTCACCGACCGCGCCTACGAGGACATGCCCCTGCCGATCCCCTGCGGGCAGACCATCTCGCAGCCCTCGGTGGTCGGGCTGATGACCCAGGCGCTGAACGTGTCGAACCGCGACAAGGTGCTCGAGGTGGGCACGGGCTCGGGCTATCAGGCGGCGATCCTCAGCCAGCTGGCACGGCGGGTCTATACGGTGGACCGTCACCGCCGTCTCGTGGTCGAGGCCCGCAAGGTGTTTGACACCCTCGATCTTTCGAATATCACCGCCTTCACTGCCGATGGCAGCTTTGGCCTTCCCGACCAGGCGCCCTTTGATCGCATTCTGGTGACCGCCGCGGCAGAAGACCCGCCCGGCCCGCTCTTGGCCCAGCTGCGGATTGGCGGTATCATGGTTCTGCCCGTGGGGCAGTCCGACACCGTGCAGCACCTCATCCGGGTGACCCGCACGGAACAGGGCTTCGACTATGACGAGCTGCGCCCCGTGCGCTTCGTGCCGCTTGTGGAAGGTCTGGCCAAGGAAAGCTGACCCCCGCAGGCGGCAATTGACATGACGTCCCGGGACAAGGGGCGCAGGTGAGGATCGAGACAGATGGACGACGCATTCCGCACATCCGCCACCCGCATCGCCGGGCCGCTGGCCGCGGCCGCCCTGCTGGCGGCCTGTGCCGGCCCGATCGACTACGACATGCGCGGCCGCATGGGCGGCTCGCTCGACACATCTCAGGCCGCGCTCTCGGCCAGCACCGCCGACCGGCCCGTGCCCGATGCGCGCGGCGTGCTGTCCTACCCAACTTACCAAGTGGCCGTCGCCCGAACCGGCGACACCGTGGCGGACGTGGCGAACCGCGTCGGCCTGCCCGCCGGAGAGGTCGCTCGCTACAACGGCATGCAGCCAAACGATCCGCTTCGGCCGGACGAGATCATCGCGCTGCCGAGCCGCGTCGGCGTGGCAGTGCCGACCGGCGCCGTGGACATCACCACGCTCGCCGGCAATGCGATCAACAACGCCCCGGCCACCGCGCGCCCCTCGGAAGTGACCACCACCACGCTCGCCCCGGCCCAGACCAGCGGTCAGAGCCGCGCGCCCAGTGCCGCCGCGCAGACCGGCGGCGTCGAGCCGATCCGCCACAAGGTGCAGCGCGGCGAGACCGCCTATACCGTGGCGCGGCTCTACGGCGTGACGCCGAAGTCGCTGGCCGAATGGAACGGGCTCGATGCCAATTTCACCCTGCGTGAAGGCCAGTACCTGCTGATCCCCGTGGTCGAGCAGCGCGCCACCCGCGCCGAGGCGGTGACCGTGGCGCCCGGCACCGGCTCGCCGACCCCGCAGCCGCCCTCCGCGGCGCAACCGCTGCCCCAGGATGAGCCGTCACGAACCGCGCAGGCCTCCGCCGCCAAGACCACCGCCGCCACCAAGCCGGTGGCCGACATCGGTCAGGCCACGTCGAACGCGCTCATGGCCATGCCGGTGAACGGCTCGATCGTGCGCGAATACTCCAAGGGCAAGAACGAGGGGATCGACATCTCGGCCCCTGCGGGCAGCGCCGTGAAGGCCGCCGCCAGCGGCACGGTTGCGGCGATCACCCGCAACACCGACAACGTGCAGATCGTGGTCATCCGCCACCCTGACGAGCTGTTGTCGATCTACACTCATCTTGACGGCCTGCAGGTCAAGAAGGGCGACGCAGTGAGCCGCGGCCAGACCATCGGCTCGGTGCGCGCCGCCGACCCGGCCTTCCTGCACTTCGAGGTCCGCAAGGGCTTCGACAGCGTTGACCCGATGAGCTACCTGCGCTGAGCGCGGCTGGTCCCCAAATGATGAACCCCGCGCCAACCGGCGCGGGGTTTTTCTTTTTGTTCAGCGCGTTGCCGTGTCAGATCAGCGAGACCGCAACGGTGCCGAGCCCCGCGATCTCGCCCGAGACCTCGGTGCCGGCGGGGAAGTAGGGCAGCCCGCAGAGCGAGCCGGTGATCACCACCTGGCCCGGCTGCAGCCCGCCGCAATGATCCCCCAGCACCTCGCAAAGAAGTCGGAGGTTCGCCAGAGCAGAACCACCGGGCACGCATGCCGCGCCATCCAGAACCATCGTCCCTCCGGCGACAAGCCGAGCCTCGACGGCACCAAAATCGCTGCCATCCCAGCTCTCGAGCGCGGTGCCGGACACCAGCCCCGCGTTGATCTGCATGTCGGCAAGTTTCAGCAACGGCGTGTCGGCGCCCTCGCCCTCGAGCCGCGTGTCGACCAGTTCGATCACCGGGCGCGGCTTGAAATACTCGGCCACGGGCTCGGGCAGGCCCGGGCCGGGCAGCGGCTTGAGAAGCTCGAAGCCAATCTCCAGCTCGATGCCAAGGAGGTCCGTCACCGCGATGCTGCCGCCCTTCGCCACCACATCGGCCGCGGCGATGGGCGCGACCACGGGCGCTACCTGGCCCGCCCCCGCGGCCACCTTGAACCCGGCCACGGCGCCGCGTGCCCCGGCGATGGCCGCCTGCACGGCAAGACACTCGTCCCGGTTTGCGGGCACTGTCATGCCGCGTGCTGTGGGCGCGAAACGTACCCCGGTCTCATGCGCGCGCTGCGCTGCAGCGACAAAATCGGACAGATGGGTCGGGATGGACATGGGAACTCTCCGGCAGGGAACTGGGTCCGGCTAGCCGCCGGCGGCGCGCAAAGGCTTAGACCATCGCCGGGTGCCCGCCAAGCGGCGGCGAATCTGCACACAAGAGCGCGGCGGCAATTGCGGCTTCCCGCAACGGCAGCCTGCACGACTTCTGAACAAAGCACCGCAAGCCTCGGAGGAAAATGTTCAACTTTTTGTGTGAAGTGTTCAAGCTCCCGCAGCGAGCAGCCTCGTCCCCGCTTGAACCGCGCCGGACCTCGAGCGCGCGGCCGCGCAAAATGATGCGGGTTTCCGCATGATTTCCCTAGAATCTCCAGAGGTCCCCGGTCTATTTCCGGCCCGCGCGGCGAGCGAGTCGCAGCGCCGCACGTTCCGTCACGCAAAGCTGATCAGCAAAGATGTGCGACGGAATGACCTATTCGGTTCGCGCCCGCAGCATTTTACGCGCGGACCACCTGTAACGGACGCGCCCGTGCTGAGCGTGCCCGATAATGTTCTCCCGGAGCGGCCTCCTCCTCTCACCCGCCGATCCGGAAAGACCTGCGAGGCTGACTTGAGACTATCGTTCAAAATTCCGATCCTGCTGGGAGCGGTCGCGAGCCTATCGGCGTGCCAGTACGACGTGCTAGCGCCGTCGGGCTGGGTGGCCGCCGAGCAGCGTGACCTGCTGGTCATCTCGACCCTGCTCATGCTGATCGTGATCATCCCGGTCATCTTCATGGCCGTCTGGTTCCCGCTGCGCTACCGCGCCGATCGCTCCGACCTTTCCGATTACGCCCCGACCTGGGCGCACTCGACCCGGCTCGAATACGTGCTCTGGGGTGTGCCGATTGTCATCGTCGCGATCCTCGGCGTCTACACCTACATCTACACCTATCGGCTCGACCCGTACCGGCAGCTGGATGCCGCAGAGATCGGCAGGGAGATCGGCGAGCCGATCGAGGTGGACGTGGTCTCGCTGGACTGGAAATGGCTGTTCATCTACCCCAAGCAGGGCGTGGCCTCGGTCAACGAGCTGGCAGTGCCGGCGAACCGTCCGATCAACCTGCGCCTGACCTCCTCGACCGTGATGACCACCTTCTCGGTCCCGGCGCTCGGCGGCATGATCTACACCATGGCGGGCATGGAGACGAAGCTGCACCTCATCGCCGATGAGGAAGGCACCTACTTCGGCCAGGCGGCGCACTACTCGGGCCCCGGATTCTCGGAGATGCACTTCCAAACGCTGGCGATGAACGACGCCGATTTCGACCAATGGGTCGAAAAGGCCCGCGCGTCGAACGACGAGCTGTCGCGCGAAGCCTACCTCGAGCTTGAGGTGCCGACGATGGCCAACGATGTGCAGTACTACAGCGGCGTCGACGCCACCCTCTTCGACCGCATCCGCGGCCTCTGCGTCGACGAAGGCAAGGTCTGCATGGATCAGATGATGATGCAGGACGAAATGGGCGGCGGCGGCCTCGAAGGGATCGCCGACAAGCACAAGTACCAGTACGACGAACAGCGCGCGATCGACGGCTTCGGCAATCCGATCGGCGTGCCGGCAACCCCGTCCGCTCCAGCCCATGGCGGCCACGCGGAGGGCGACACCCTTTCCATGAACTCGCATGAGGGAGCAGCGCACGATGGCCTCTGAAGCCCATGTCCAAGCCCCCGAGACCTGGTCGCCGCTTTTCGGCCGACTGACCCTCGATTGGATTCCCTACCACGAGCCGATCCTCGTGGGCACCTTCTCGGCCATCGTGCTGGGCGGCATCGCCGCGCTGGTCCTGATGACCTATTTCAAGCTCTGGGGTCCGCTCTGGCGTGACTGGATCACCAGCGTCGACCACAAGAAGATCGGGATCATGTACATGATCCTCGGCTTCATCATGTTCATCCGCGGCTTTGCCGACGCGCTGATGATGCGTGCCCAGCAAGCCCTGGCCGCAGGCGGCGCCGAGGGCTACCTGCCCCCGCACCACTACGACCAGGTCTTCACCGCCCACGGCGTGATCATGATCTTCTTCGTCGCGATGGCGTTCGTCACCGGCATTATGAACTTCGTCATGCCGACGCAGATCGGTGCCCGCGACGTGGCCTTCCCCTTCCTGAACAACTTCTCGTTCTGGATGACGGTGGCCGGCGCGCTGCTGGTGAACATCTCGCTCTTTGTCGGCGAGTTCGCCCGTGTCGGCTGGTTGGCCTTCCCGCCCTTGTCGGGATCGTCCTTCTCGCATGGGCCCGGCGTGGACTACTACCTGTGGTCGCTGCAGATCGCCGGTGTGGGGACAACGCTGTCCGGCGTGAACCTGCTCGCGACGATCTTCAAGATGCGCGCCAAGGGCATGAAGATGTTCGACATGCCGGTCTTCACCTGGACCACGCTCTGCACCAACGTGCTGATCGTCGCGGCCTTCCCTGTGCTGACCGCAACGCTGACCATGCTGACGCTTGATCGTTACCTCGGCTTCAACTTCTTCACCAACGATCTCGGCGGCAATTCCATGCTGTACGTGAACCTGATCTGGATCTGGGGTCACCCCGAGGTCTACATCCTGATCCTGCCGATCTTCGGCGTGTTCTCGGAGATCGTGCAGACTTTCTCGGGCAAGCCGCTCTTTGGCTATAAGACGATGGTCTGGGCGACCGCCTGTATCATGGTCCTGTCCTTCATCGTGTGGCTGCACCACTTCTTCACCATGGGCTCGGGCGCCGACGTGAACGCCTTCTTCGGCATTACCACGATGATCATTGCAGTCCCCACCGGGGTGAAGGTCTTCAACTGGCTCTTCACCATGTACCGGGGTCGCGTGCGCTTCGAAGTGCCGATGCTCTGGACCACCGGGTTCATCGTGACCTTCGCCATCGGCGGCATGACCGGCGTTCTGCTGGCGGTTCCGCCGGTTGATTTCCAGCTGCACAACACGCTCTTCCTGGTCGCCCACTTCCACAACGTCATCATCGGCGGCGTGGTGTTCGGGGTCTATGCCGCCGTCACCTTCTGGTGGCCCAAGGCCTTCGGCTTCAAGCTGGACGACAAATGGGGGCGCCGCACCTTCTGGTTCTGGTTCGTCGGTTTCTACTTCGCCTTCATGCCGCTCTACGCGCTCGGCCTGATGGGCGTGACGCGCCGCCTGCAGAGCTACATGGACCAGGCGTGGCAGATCTACTTCATCATCGCCGCCTTCGGCGCGGTGCTGATCGCCTGTGGCATTGCCTGCGGCTTCATCAACTTCGCCGTCTCGATCCTGCGCCGCAAGGAACTCGCCGTCGGCAACGACCCCTGGGATGCGCGGACCCTCGACTGGGCAACCCAGTCGCCGCCCGCCCACTACAACTTCCCGCAGGACATCGTGGTCTCCGGCCGTGACTACTTCTGGAAGATGAAGCAGGACGGCTTCAAGTGGTCGACCAACTACCAGGACATCCACATGCCCAACAACACGGCCACCGGCGTCATCGTCGCTGCCATGGCCCTGGTCTTCGGCTTCGCGATGATCTGGTACATCTGGTGGCTCGCCGCGGTCTCGTTCATCGCGATGATCGCGACGGTGATCGCGCATACCTTCAACTACAACCAGGATCACTGGATCCCGGCGGCAAAGGTCGCTGAAATGGAAGCGAAGGGAGACGTCGCATGACCATGCTCGACACTCCGCTGACCGGACGCGTGGCGGGGCCTGACGGCCCCGACCACCACCCCGATCATCACCACGAGAGCCCCACCCCCATCGGGTTCTGGATCTACCTGATGAGCGACTGCATCATCTTTGCATCGCTCTTCGCCGCCTACGCCGTGCTCGGCAACAACTTCGCCGGCGGGCCGGGTCCGAAGGACCTCTTCGAACCGGGCTTCGTGCTCATCGAGACCGCCCTGCTGCTGATCTCCTCGGTCACCTTCGGCATCGCCATGCTGAAAGCCGACAAGCACGACATGGACGGCACCACGCTGTGGCTGGTCGTCACCGGTCTCTTCGGCGCGGGCTTCATCGGGATGGAACTCTACGAGTTCAACCACCTGATCCACATCGGCGCGGGTCCTGACCGTTCGGCCTTCCTGTCGGCCTTCTTCCTGCTGGTTGGCACCCACGGTCTGCACGTGACCGCTGGCCTGATCTGGCTCTGCGTGATGATCGCGCAGATCCGCATGAAGGGCATGATCCCGGCGAACATGCAGCGTCTCGCGACGCTGAGCATGTTCTGGCACTTCCTCGATCTGGTCTGGATCGGGGTGTTCTCCTTCGTCTACCTCGTGAGGCTGATCTGATGAGCGCACATTCCGACACGTCGCACGGCACCATGGGCCAGCTGATGATCGGTTTCGCCCTCGCGGCGATCCTGAGCATCATCCCCTTCGCGTTGGTCATGATGGACACCGGGCTCGCGCCCGGAACCATCGTCGCGATCATCATGGGTCTGGGCGCCGTCCAGATCGTGGTGCACCTCGTGTACTTCCTGCACCTCAAGAGCAGCACCGAAGAGGGCTGGACCCTCGCGGCGACCATCCTCGCGGTGGTCATCGTGGCGATCGTCCTCGCAGGCTCGCTCTGGGTCATGTACAACATGAACACCAACATGATGCCGATGAGCGAGGGCAACATGACCATGGATTCCGAGGCCACGCCCGGAGCCTCCATGCAGGGCATGACCCACGGTGGTGCCGAAGGCAGCCACGCCGGCCATGGCGAAATGGACCATAGCCAGATGGACCACGGCAAATGAGCGGCGCGGCGGCGCGTAAGACCGGCGAGCAGCGCCGCCGCTGGCCACTCATCGTGGTGGTCACGCTCATCGCCCTTGCCGGTCTGATCGGCTTCACCTCGCTGGCGATCTGGCAGGTGAACCGGTTGCACTGGAAAGTGGCCCTGATCGAAAGGGTCGAGGCGCGTGTCCATGCCGCGCCCGTCCCCGCTCCCGGCCCGGATGACTGGGCCGGGATCACCGCCGAGAGCGCCGAGTACCGGCATGTCACTCTCCGCGGCACCTTCCTCAACGACGAGGAAGTGCAGATTTACACCCCCGCCGATTTCGGCCCTGCCTACTGGGTCCTGACCCCGTTGCGCCGCAACGACGGCACGGTGGTGTTCGTCAACCGCGGGCTGGTTCCGGAAAACCTCAGGGATCCCGCCACCCGCTCGGCACCCGAGGGACCGCAGACCGTGACCGGCCTGCTGCGCCTGTCGGAGGACCGCGGCTGGCTCTTCTCGCGCGACAACGATCCAGAGAACGGGCAATGGTACCGCCGCGACATCGGCTCGATCACCGCCGCCAAGGGACTCGAAAATGCCGCGCCGTATTTCGTTGATCAGGAGATGGGCACTGATCCCAGGGCCTGGCCGCGTGGCGGTCAGACCGTGGTCAGTTTCCGCAACGCCCACCTAAGCTACGCGCTCACCTGGGCCGGCCTCGCGCTGATGGTGGTGGCCGCCTGGGGCCTGTTCCTCTGGACGGAACTGCGCCGGGGCCGCTGAGCCTCAGCGCCGCGCCATGAGCGGCAGCAGCACCAGCGGAACGAGCAGCAGCAGCAGCGCCACCGCCCCGAAAGAGGCGCGCAGCCCGAACAGCTCCGACAGCCCGCCCATCATCGGCGGTCCCATGAAAAAGCCGGTATAGCCAATCACCGTCGCCCGGCTGATCGCCCGTGCCCGCGCCTGCGGTGTCAGCCGCGCGCCAAGCCAGGCATAGGCCATGGGTGCCAGGACCGACACGCCGAACCCAAGCACCGCGAAGCCGATCCAGCCGATCAGCGCCGTTGGCGCCAGCGCCGCGATCACCGATCCCAACGCCGCGAGCCCGGCGCCCGCGCCGAGCACGCCCGCGCCGTTGATGCGCCGGATCAGCCCCTGCCCCGAAAGGCGCCCCGCGCCCATGGTGAGGCCGAGCAGCGTCGGCGCAAGCGCGCCGCCCACGGCCCCCGCGCCGAGGTTGCGCTCGAGATGCAGCGCCGACCACGCCTCTGTCGCCTGCTCGGCCATGAAGCCGATGCAGATGACCACCCCCGCCAGAGCGATGATCCCCCAAGGCAGCGGCGCGCGGCTTCCGCTCCTTGCCTCCTCTTGGGGCACCACGACCTCGCCGCCGCGCGCCACAAGTGCCGCGACCAACGTCACGCCGGTGGCACCGAGGAAAATGCCCCAGATCGGCACGTCGGCGCCCCGCGCGATGCCCGCCGCCAGCGCGGCACAGGCGTAGACCAGCGAGTAGCCGCCGTGCGCGAGGTTCATCAGCGGCCGCCCCGAGCGCGCCTCGAGTTGCGACAGCTGCGCATTCATCGCCACATCCACCGTGCCCGCAGCCGCGGCGCAGAGCAGCATCGCCCCGGCGAATTGACCCCAGTCCCCCGCGAGACCGGGCAACAGGAAACCCAAGCCGAGCAGCGCGGTGAAGAGCGGCATGGCCAGCGCCCGCAAACGCTCTTCGGCCCAGGGCGCCAGCCACATGGCGAGGATCGCGCCGCAGGTCGAGACCAGCATGGCCGCACCGAAGGCCCCGTCCGAGAGCCCCACCTGCGCCTTGATCGCCGGCACGCAGCCTGCGAAAACGCCCCAGCAAATGCCGATGGCAGCAAAGCCCGCGAGCGGGCGGCGGATCAGGCGGATATCGGACAGGATGCTCATGCCGCAAGCCGTGACACGGGCCGCGCGGAACGTCCAGATAGGTAAAAACCGCGCCCGCGGCGCGCCTGCCCCGGGCGTGTGGCGATTCAGCCCTTGCCGAAAAGCGCGATCCGGTCTATGGGGCTGCGTTCATCGCGGGGTGACAGCCTTGGAGGCACCCTGCCCTAGATACATTGGAGATACATTATGGCTGGTGAGATTCCTGATCTCGTAGCCCTGGAACGGTCGGGGACGGGCAAGGGCGCCGCTCGGCAAGCTCGTCGCGACGGCATGGTTCCGGGGATCGTCTTTGGTGGTGAAGCAGAGCCGCTTCCGATCCAGATCCCGTTCAACTCGCTGCTGAAGACCCTGAAGGCCGGTCGCTTCAAGTCGACCCTCTTCAACCTCAAGGTCGATGGCCACGAGGATGTGCGCGTGATCTGCCGTGACGTCCAGCGCGACGTCGTGAAGGACCTTCCGACGCACTTCGACCTGATGCGCCTGCGCCGCACCTCGCGGATCAACCTGTTCATCCACGTTGATTTCATCAACGACGAGCAGGCACCGGGCCTCAAGCGCGGCGGCGTTCTGACCATCGTGCGTCAGGAAGTCGAGCTGAACGTTCTGGCCGGCGACATCCCGGACCACATCACCGTGGACCTGGCCGGCAAGCAGATCGGCGACGTGATCCACATCAGCGACGTTGTCCTGCCGGAAGGCGTGAAGCCGACCATCGACCGCAACTTTGTGATCGCCAACATCTCGGCGCCGCGCGGTCTGGTTGCCGACGATGCCGAAGAAGCTGAAGAGGCCGCCGCAGAGGAGTGATCCTCGCGCCCTCCGACGGATTGACGGCCCCGCCAGATCGGCGGGGCCGTTTGCGTTTCAGTGCCGCGCGCGCCCTTCAGTCCAGCTCGATCACCGACTCGAAGATCTCCAGCTCCGGCCCGCCGCGGTACATCTCGGCCCGACCTTTTGCGCCCTTGTGGGCGATGCGGAAGGCCTCGCTCTTGGTCCAGCCGATGAAGCTCTCCTCGTCCTCCCAGATGGTGTGCGAGGCGTAGAGGATGTGATCCTCGCGCTCCGGACCCTTCAGCAGGGCAAAGCTGCGGAAGCCCGGTACGGACTTCAGCTGGCTGTCGCGCTGCGCCCAGACCTCCTCGAACTCCGCCGCCTTTTCCGGCATCACCTTGAAGCGGTTCATCGTGAGATACATGGTCTCTCCTTCCTGTCTGTGCTATCGCCGTCCCCGCCCTATCTAGGGCCGAAAGGAAGCAATTCGGAGAGACGCGGTGCAGATTTTCGTGGGTCTGGGCAATCCCGGCGGCAAATACGCGAAGACGCGGCACAATATCGGCTTCATGGCGGTCGACCGGATCGCCGAGGATCACGGCTTCACCCCCTGGCGCGCGCGCTTCCAGGGCGAGGTCGCCGAGGGCCGTCTGGGCAGCGAGAAAGTGCTGCTGCTGAAACCGCAGACCTTCATGAACCTCTCGGGCCAGTCGGTCGGCGAGGCGATGCGCTTCTTCAAGCTCGAGCCGGGCGACGTGACGGTCTTTCACGATGAGCTCGATCTCGCGCCGGGCAAGTGCCGGGTGAAGACCGGCGGCGGCCATGCCGGGCACAACGGTCTGCGTTCGATCCACCAGCACATCGGCGAGGCCTACCACCGCATCCGCCTCGGCATCGGCCACCCCGGGCGCAAGGAGGCGGTGTCGGGCTACGTGCTGCATGACTTCGCCAAGGCCGAGGAAGGCTGGTTGGACGATCTGATGCGCGGCATCTCCGACGGCGCCAAGGCTCTGGCCGAGGGCGACAAGCCCGGCTTCCAGAACGCCGTCGCCCTGCGCGTGGCACCGCCACGCTCGTCGAAATCACCTCCCAAGGCCGAGGCGAAGGGCGATGCGAAACCCGCCGACGAAGCCGAGACCGAGGACAACCGCAGCCCGCTGCAGAAGCTCGCCGACAAGTTCCGCTGACGGAGCCCGCCCTCGCAGCTCGGCACCTTGCCCGAGGCGCGGCGTCTCTCTAGGCTGGTCCTAGGGCGAAACCACAGACAGCGGAGGACGCGATGCAGAAGGATCGGGCGGTCAACGTATTGGGCGGTCAGCTTCACCCCTGTTCGGTCGACCCAGTGACGGGCTATTTCCGCGACGGCCATTGCAACACCTGCGCCGAGGATGCGGGCAGACACACGGTCTGCGCGGTGATGACCGCCGAGTTCCTTGCCTATTCCAAATACGTCGGCAACGACCTTTCGACCCCGCGCCCCGGGCTGCGCTTTCCGGGACTGAAGCCGGGCGATCAATGGTGCCTTTGCGCGCTGCGCTTCCTTCAGGCGCATGACGAGGGCTGCGCGCCGAAGGTGCAGCTTGAGTCGACCCACGCCCGGGCGCTCGAGGTGGTCGCGCGGGACATCCTCGAGCAGCACAGGGCCGAGTAGAGACTTCAGCAGGTCGGCGGCGCACGGACGGAGAAGAGTACGCAGCGCTCCGCTCCCACCTGCCGGAAACGATGCGGCACGCGGCTGTCGAGGCAATCGGCATCCCCTGGCCCGAGGATCGCGCGCAGCGTCCCGCCCGAGCTGAGCCGGGTTGGGAGCAACCCAAAAGGGGGCCAGGAGGCCCCCTGCCTTCTTTTCGGGAAACTTTGAGAAGGACCACTTCTGGCCCCCGCCCGACCTCAGCCGCGCGCCACGCCCGGCAAAGCGCAGAGCATCTCGAAGAGGTAGTTCGCCGCGATGACAGCCGTGTTGCCGGCGGGATCATAGGGCGGCGAGACTTCCACGAGATCGCAGCCGACGAGGTTCAGCCCGGCGCAGCCGCGGATGATCTCGAGGCCCTGGATGGTCGTCAGACCGCCCACCTCGACGGTTCCAGTGCCCGGCGCAAAGGCCGGGTCGAGGCTGTCGATGTCATAGCTGAGGTAGACCGGCGCATCGCCGATCTGGGCGCGGATTTCGTCCATCAAGGGCGCCAGCGACTTGTGCCAGCACTCTTCGGCGGGAATGACCGTCCACCCCTTTTCGCGGCCCCAGTCGAAATCCTCGGGCGCGTAGCCCGAGCCGCGCAGGCCAATCTGGAACACCTTGTCATTGAGCAGCAGCCCGTCCTCATGGGCGCGCCGAAAAGGGCAGCCGTGGGCGATGGTCTCGCCGAACATCTCTTCGTTGGTGTCGGAATGCGCGTCCACGTGGATCAGCGCCACCGGCCCATGCTTTGCGGCGATGGCGCGCAGCACCGGCCAGGTCAGCGTGTGATCGCCGCCCAAGGTCAGCGGCACAACGTCATGCGACAAGATCCCAGTGTAGTGCTCGGTGATGATGTCGACCGATTTCTTCAGGTCATAGAGATTGATCGGCACATCGCCGATGTCCGCCACCTGCAGGCTGTCGAAGGGCGCCGCGCGGGTCGCCATGTTGTAGGGGCGGATCATCCGGCTTTCGTCGCGAATCTGCCGCGGACCGAGACGGGTCCCCGGACGGTTCGAGGTGCCGATATCCATCGGGATTCCGACGAAGCAGGCATCAAGCCCTTCTGCCGTTGGCTGTGTCGGCAGCCGCATCATCGTCCCCGGGCCGCCGGTGCGCGGCATGACGTTTCCACCAAGTGGTTGATTGAATTCTGACATCAGAGCCTCGAAGTTCCTATCCCCGCCAGTCTTCCGCGCTCGCGCGCTTCGAAGAAATAAGCAAATTCCGAAAATCACTTCGGATTCTCCCGAAGTTTTGCACCTCGGCCTCGCAAGACATTCCGTGCAGTAGCGACCGTTTGCGCCGACAATGCCACATCCCTTCTAGCATATCTTCAAGAGGTCAAGATAAGCACTTATTCTAACGTTGTTTTCGCCCTTCCAAGCGAGGTCCGATCCTCGCTCGCTGCACCATTCGGCATGGCCTGAAGTGACTTGCGTTTTTTTAGCGCTCTGTTGCGAAGAACGCCGCGCAGGTGTTCTTCAAGGACATCGAGATGCTGGCCGGGTCCGAGCACGAAGGACGCGGCCGGGTGCCGGCGCGCCTATGCGGGACGGCGAATGCGCATCAATGGAATTGCGCTGATCCACTCGCACGACTGGCCGGTCTCGTCTGTCATTCCATGGTCGTGGATCCATGCGGCGCTGCCCCGAAAACCCTGCAGCCCGACAAGAGCCAGACGCTGGACAGGGCGCTCTGATCAAGGTCGTGGACCGCCGCCGCCAGCCCTTGACCGCTTGGCCTTTCCCGGTGAAAGCGTCACAATCTCCCCACACAGTCCAAGGCCGGAGCCATGGTGAAACGCGAGACCCCGAATGCCGCGCTCGGGCGGCGCGTCAACTTCTCCGTCGAGAGCATCGACATCCGGCTGATCCGGATCTTCATGACCGTGGTCGAGGCCGGCGGCGTGACCGCGGCGCAGGGCGAGCTGAACCTGGCGCTCTCAACCGTCTCCGAGAAAATCTCCTCGCTGGAAAAGCGTTTCGGGGTGCGTCTCTGCCGCCGGGGCCGTAGCGGCTTTGCGCTCACGGAGGCGGGCGAGCAGTTCTACCAGGAATGCGAGAAACTGGTCGCGGCGCTCGACCAGTTCGGGCAACGCACCATGGCGCTCGGCTCGCGCATGCCGCGCAATTTCACGCTCGGGCTGGTGGACAACATGATCTCTTACCCGAACAACGGCGTCTCGGGCGCCATCGCCGATTTCGCCGACTGCGCGCCCGGGGTGCACCTCAAGCTGGTCACGCTCAACCCCTCGGAGCTGCTGAGCGAGGTGCTCGCGCGCCGCGTCGACATGGTGGTGGGCAGCTTCCCGAAGGTGGCGCTGGGGCTCGATTACATCGACCTCTTCGACGAGCAGCACAACTTCTACTGCGCCGAAGGGCATCCGCTTTTCGACGTGCCCGACGCCGAGATCGGCATCGAGACCATCCGCGATCACCGCATCATCGCACGCGGCTACTGGGGCTCGCGCGACACCCGCATCTTCGCGATCAGCGCGCCGCATGCCACAGTGGTCGACATGGAGGCCGAGGGGCATCTGATCCTCTCGGCGCGCTACCTCGGCTATTTGCCCGACCACATGGCGCAGACCCTGTCGCACATGGTGCGCTTGCGCGCGATCCGGCCCGACCTCTTTTCCTACAACGCGCGGTTCCAGATTGCCCTGCGCCCAAACTGGGAGCGCCACCCGGCGACCAAGCTGATGGTGGAGAGCCTGCGACGCAGGCTCTCCTGACCTTCAAGCCGCGCTGATCTCGACGGTGATGAGCTGCGCGGCATGGGGAGCCAGCGCGGCAACCTCCTCCGCCTCGGACAGCACCGCGAGGTCATGGCGATCGAGGCCGATGCCGGGCAGCTCCGAGAGGGCGAAAACGAGGCAGGTCAGCGCGCCAGTGCTCGGCCTGCGCGGCGCCCCCCGGAAGACTTCAGCCCGATAGGGCACGCGCACCATGACGTTGAGGTCCAGAAGCTCCGGCCCCAGCAGATCGCAGCCGCAGCCGATCTCACCGCTGAAGGCAAAGGGCTCGGCTTGCGCCCCCAGCTCCTGAACAGTGCCATCCGGGAAGCTCAGGCGCATCGGCCCGCCGTCGATCACTGTCAGGTTCCGATGCACGCCGGGAAAGCTCGAGAATGGCCCGGACTGCGCGACCTTGGCCGTGCTGATGCGCCAGTGAAATGCATCAAAACCGGCGCCCTGCGGCACGCAAAGGATCTCTGCCGTTTCGCCGCCGCCGTTCTTCCAGGGGGCGAAGGCGCGCCCGGCGCCGCGGTAAATCCGAGCAAAGAGGCTCATGCCTGAATCTTCCGAAGCACCTCGGCGAAGCGCGGCGCGATCTCGTCGTCGAGCGCATGGCGCCGGTTGTCGATGACCTTCTTGCCGCGCACGGTGACATCGCGGATCGCCTGATCGCCCAGGGCGAAGATCCAGCGATCGATCAGCGCATCGCCGCCCGCGGTGGCAAGGAACGGATGCGCGTGATCCAGCGCCAGCCAGCTTGCCGGGGCCCCGACCTGCAGACCCGACTTGGCGATCCCCGCCGCCTGGTGGCCCCCGGCCAGCGCGCCATCGAACAGGCGGCGCCCGGTCGAGCTGCCCTCCCCCGCCGCGAGGCAGTTGCGGGCACGGTCGCGCAGGCGCTGGCTGTATTCCAGCAGCCGCAGTTCCTCGGCGACTGAGGTCGCCACGTGGCTGTCGGTGCCGACGCCGAAGCGCCCACCCTGCGCGAGGAAATCACGCGCCTCGAAGATGCCGTCGCCGAGGTTGGCTTCGGTCGCGGGGCAAAGGCCCGCCACGGCGCCGCTTTGGGCCATCCGGGTGACCTCGGTCTCGGTCAGATGGGTCGCGTGGATCAGGCACCAGCGCGCATCGACCGGCATCTCGTCCAGCAGCCATTCGACCGGGCGACGACCGGACCAGCCAATGGAGGCCTCGACCTCGCGCAGTTGCTCGGCGACATGGATGTGGATGGGCGCCTCTTGGGGCAGCGCGGCGAGGATCGTGCGCATCTGCTCGGGCGTCGCTGCGCGCAGCGAGTGGATGGCGCAGCCGGCAAGTTGGCCATCCTCGGCAGCGCGGGCGCGGACGGTTTCCATCAGCCGCAGGTAGCCGTCGACGTCGTGCAAGAAGGGGCGCTGCCCTTCGACCGGCGGCACGCCGCCGAAGTCGGATTGCGCATAGAACACCGGCAGCAGGGTGAGGCCGATGCCGCTCTGCCGCGCCGCCTCGAACTGGCGCAGCGAGGTCTCGGCAGGGGTGGCATAGGGCGCGCCGGTGCCATCGTGGTGCTGATAGTGAAACTCGACGAGATGCCCGAAGCCGCCCTTCAGAAGCTCGATCTGCAGGTAGAGCGCAACCGTCTCGATATCGTCCGGGGTCATGCTGGCCACGCAGCGGTACATGCGGTCGCGCCAGGTCCAGAAGCTGTCGGCGCTGGGGCCGGCAACCTCGGCAAGACCCGCCATGGCGCGCTGGAACGCATGCGAGTGCAGATTGCTCAGCGCCGGAACCAGGATCTCGGCGCGCTCCATGCCGGGCGCATGCTCGGCACCGGCCTCAACCCGCGTGATCGTGCCCGCCGCATCGTAGCCGATCACAACATCCTGCACCCAACCCTCCGGCAGCAGCGCCTGCCCGGCGAAAACCTGTGTAGCCATGATCCCTCGCGCTATTTGTATAGACTTAATAATACCGTCATCCGGCCCCCTCTGGCAAGCCTGCTTGGCGCGCCCGCGTTGCAACGGCCTCGACCGCTGGCGAACCGCAGCCTGCCCTCTGGCACAGGGGACGTTAGGTCGCACATGTGGGCGCGCCGCCGGGGTTCCCTTCCGCCGCCCCCATCTCTATAGCGGCGCCCACGCAGCGCGTTCCCGGCAGTGCCGAGGACCCGCCGACCGGCCGAGCGTCTAGGACAGCCAGATCGCGGGGCGCAGTCTTTTCCAGTTCAGGTGCCGCCGTTCGGGCCGCGCCGGGTGCCCCTTCAGAACGCAAGCTCAATGGAAGAAGTCGAATGGCGCAGACCGGACAACAGCGGGTGATACGGGATTCCGTGATCGTGGGGCTGGCGATGTTCGCCGTCTTCTTCGGTGCGGGGAACCTGATCTTCCCACCTCAGATCGGCTTTCTCGCAGGCGACGGCTGGAGCGCGGCGCTGGTCGGCCTGTTGATCACCGGCATGGTGCTGCCGGTGCTTTCGGTGGTGGCGCTCGGATTGCGGGGCGGCACTGTGGAGCGGCTCTGCGCCCCGATCGCGCCCTGGTTCGGCGCCGCGCTGCTCTTTGTCACCATGCTCGGGCTCGCCTGGCTGATCGCCGTACCACGCACCGCAAGCGTCGCCTTCGAGACCGGCTTCCGCACGCTCGCCCCGGCGCTCGACCCCAAGATCGGCATCTGGGCTTTCGTGCCGCTCTTCTTCCTGGTCTCGACCTATTTCGCCCTCGACCGCTCGCGGGTGATCGACCGTATCGGCCGGGTGCTGACTCCGCTGCTGCTGGGGCTTCTGGGGCTCATCGTGGTCTGGTCGGTGCTCTCGCCGCTCGGCCTGCCCGCCGAGACCGGCGAGGCCGCGCCCTTCCGGCTCGGCTTGCTGACCGGCTACCAGACCGGCGACGTCTTCGGCGGCATCATGTTCGGCATCATCTTCATCGAGGCCTTCCGGGATCGTGGCTATACCCCCGGCCCGCGCTACACCGCGGCGCTCTGGGGTATGGCGCTGGTGACCTTCCTCGGGCTTTTCTTCGTTTACGGTGGGCTGGAATACCTCGGCGCCACCGGCAGTGGCGTGCTTGCCCCGGACGTGCCGCAGGCGGGGCTGCTGACCGCGCTGGTCGGGCAGCTGGCCGGCAAGATCGGCGCCAACATGCTGGCCGTCGCCGTGCTGCTTGCCTGTCTGACCACGGCAGTCGGGGCGACGGCGGTGCTGGGAGAGTACATCCAGAAGTGGACGCGCGGCCGGGTCGGCTACAAGGCCGGGGTGCTCGCGGTCTCGCTCACCTCGCTGGTGCAGGCCTTTGGCGGTGTCGACTACATCGTCGCGCTGGCCGAGCCGATCTTCCTTCTGCTCTACCCGGTGGGCATCGCGATCGTGATCCTCGGGCTGCTGCCGCGTGCCTGGCTCAACGACGGCGTCTGGAAGGGCGCGACGATCCTGGCGATCCTGATGGGGGTCTATGACCTTGTCGCCAGCCTCGCCCAGAAGATGGGCGGCGCGATGCCGGCCGCGCTTCAACACATGCACGAGGTGATCCCGCTCTCCACCTCGGGCTTCGCCTGGCTGCTGCCGGCCCTGGTGGGCGGGCTTGTCGGTGGGGGGCTTTGGAAGCTCTCGGGGCGGTCCGATGCGGGTGCTGCCGACGCGGAGCGGCTGCCTGCCGAGTAAGTCCGCTCCTTCGACCGCCGAATTTTCCCCCCGGCGGTGCTGCGGGATCTCTTCGCGTCAAGGCACCCCTACGGAACCCGGCCTCGCCATGGGCGCAGCCGCCCGAAGGCAAAAGTGCAAACAACCTAAGATATTTTTAAAACTACACTTTCGCCTAGTCGCCACGGCGACATTAGATGCTATCCTTGTGCTTCATCCTTATCTGGAAGGCGCGCATGCTTCGTCAACAGAGCCCGGCTTTCGGGCCCATGGATTTTCTTGCCGGGGACGGCGAGATGGCCAGCCTGATCCGCGAGACGGATTGGAGCGAGCATCCTTTCGGCCCCTCAGAGGAGTGGCCCCAATCGCTGCGCTCGGCCTTGGCGATCTGCCTGAACTCCGCTTTCCCGACGGCAATCTACTGGGGCTCCGACCTGCGCCTGCTCTACAACGATGCCTGGGCGCCCATCCCCGGCCCGCGCCACCCGGCGGCGCTCGGCGCTCCGGCCAAGGAGGTCTGGAGCGACATCTGGCCGATCATCGAGCCGCAGTTCTCCGAGGTGATCCGCTCCGGCAAGGGGGTCTTTCTCCAGGACAACATGCTTCCGATGCAGCGCTACGGCTTCGAGGAGGAGACCTACTGGAGCTACAGCTTCACCCCGCTGCGCGGTGAACAGGGCAATATCGTCGGGGTGTGGAACACCGGCAGCGAGACGACCGACAATGTCATCCAGCGGCGCAACGCCGAATTTCTGGTCAAGCTCAACGAGGCGCTGCGCGGCGCAAACTCGGCGCAGGAAGGTCTGCGGATAGCGATCGAGCGACTTGGCCTGCATCTCTCGGCTGTGGGAGTCCGGCTTACCGTTCCCGGCGGCGCGGGCGAGAGCTTCGAGATTGCCCAATCCTGGACCGCCCCGCAGGCTGGCCTGCACGCCGACACGAACCTGCCATGGATCAGCTCTGCCGCAGAAGCGGAGCTGCGCGGCGGCAGGACGCTGTTCCTGACCCGACGAGACCCGGACCTCGACCCGCAAGGCCGCGCCTACCTGGATGCCCGGCGGATCTCCAACGCGATCTTCGTGCCCTGGATCGTCGGCGGCCGGCTGGAGCAGGCGATGGTCCTGCACTGGACCCGGCTCCGGGCCTACAGCGTGCTCGACGTATCGCTGGTCGAGCGGGTGATGGATCTTGTCATGGGCTGGGTCGCCCGCGAGAAGACCCTCGCGCGCGAAGCGGTCATGGCGCAGGAGATCGACCACCGCGCCAGGAATATGCTGGCAATCCTGCGGTCCACCGCCCGGCTGATCAAGGCCGGGACGGTCGCCGAGTTCCGCGAGAAGCTGGACGAGCGGATCACCTCTCTGTCCCGCACCCACGGGCTGTTGTCGCGCAAGAAATGGGAGGACGTGCGGCTGCGCGAGGTGGTCGAGGAAGAGTTCTCTCCCTATGGCTCCGAGATCCACCAGCGGGTCACCCTCGAGGGCCCCTGCGTGCCGCTCGATCCCAACGACGCACAGATGGTCGCCATGCTCATTCACGAGCTGACCACCAACGCGGTGAAACACGGGGCGCTTCGCACGACCGAAGGGACATTGCGCCTGCGCTGGACCCTCGCGACCGACGGGGTCCTGTCGCTGCATTGGGACGAGAACTTCCCGGGGGATGGCGCCCCCGAGGTGGCCTCTCAGGGCGGCGGTTTCGGCACGCAGTTGCTAACCCGCATCGCGCAGGACCATTTCGGCGGGCGCATCGCGAGGACGATCGGCTCCGGCCACCTGCGCTACGAGATCACCCTGCCCAGAGGCGCCTGGTCCGCGCAGGCCGACGCACCGCAGACGGAGGTAGGCGATGCCGGCCCCGCCAGCTCTCCACGCCGCGCGGTGATGATCGTCGAGGACGAGCCGATCATCGCGATGGACCTGGTGGGCATGATGGAACATGCGGGCTACGCGATCTTTGGCCAGTTCGCGTCGGTAGCCGCCGGGCTCGCCGGAACCGCCGAGAGCCTGCCCGATCTCGTGCTGCTCGACGAGAACCTCGGTGGCCAGAAATCCACGCCGCTTCTTGACCACCTGCTCGCCAGGGGCGTGCCGGTGGTGATCATCTCGGGCTACGACGGCGAAGTACGCACAGGTGTGCCGCGGCTCTCGAAGCCCATCTCGGAATCCGAGCTTCTGTCGACCATCGAGAATCTCTGAGCCGGGACAGAGGGGCGCCCCTCTGTCCGACCGGTGTCAGCCCTTGTCCTTGCGGACCTTGATCGCCCCGGCCTTCTCGGCGAGGTCGCGGGCGATGGCGAAGGCGCCCTTGATCTTGTCGGCGTCGCTCTTCCAGTCGCGGCGCACGACAATCTTGTTGTCCTTGATCTTTGCCAGCCCGTTCTGCGCCTGGATGAACTCCACCAGCCCCTCGGGCTTGGCGAATTTGTCATTGTGGAATTGCACCGTCGCGCCCTTGGGCCCGCCGTCGAGCTTGGAAATCCCGGCGTGCTTGCACATCGCCTTGATCCGCACCACGAGCATCAGCGTGTTGACCTCCTTCGGCAACTTGCCGAAACGGTCGATGAGCTCCGCCGCAAAGCCCTCGAGCTCGACCTTGGTGGTCAGCTCCGACAGACGCCGGTAGAGCCCGAGACGGACGTCGAGATCGGGCACGTAGTCTTCGGGGATCAGCACCGGAACGCCGAGGTTGATCTGCGGCGCCCATTGGCCATCGTCGTCAGTGAGCCCTTCGAGCTCGCCCGACTTGATCTTGGCGATCGCCTCCTCGAGCATCGATTGGTAAAGCTCGTAGCCCACGTCGCGCATCTGGCCGGACTGCTCCTCGCCGAGCAGGTTTCCGGCGCCGCGAATGTCGAGATCCTGAGAGGCCAGCGTGAAGCCCGCCCCCAAAGTGTCGAGTGAGCCGAGCACCCGCAGCCGCTTCTCTGCAGTGTCGGTGAGCTTGGTGCGCGGCTTGGTCGTCAGGTAGGCATAGGCGCGGGTCTTCGAGCGCCCGACCCGGCCGCGGATCTGGTAGAGTTGGGCAAGGCCGAACATGTCGGCGCGGTGCACGATCATGGTGTTGGCGGTGGGGATGTCGAGGCCGGACTCGACGATGGTCGTTGCCAGCAACACATCGTACTTGCCGTCGTAGAACGCATTCATCCGGTCGTCGAGTTCCCCCGCTGCCATCTGGCCATGCGCCACCACGAACGAGACCTCGGGCACCTGTTCGCGCAGGAACTGCTCTATTTCGGGAAGGTCCGAAAGGCGTGGCACGACGTAGAAACTCTGCCCGCCGCGATAGTGCTCGCGCAGCAGCGCCTCGCGCACGGTGATCGCGTCGAATTCCGAGACATAGGTGCGGATCGACAGGCGATCCACCGGGGGCGTGCCAATGATCGACAGGTCGCGCACACCCGACAGCGACAACTGCAGCGTCCTCGGGATCGGTGTCGCGGTCAGTGTCAGCACGTGGATGTCCGAGCGCAATTGCTTCAGCCGCTCTTTGTGCGAGACGCCGAAGTGCTGTTCCTCGTCGATGATCAAGAGGCCAAGGTTGTTGAACCGGATGCCCTTGGCCAATAGCGCGTGAGTGCCGACGGCAATGTCGACCGAGCCCTTCGAGATACCGTCACGGGTCTTGGCGGCGTCCCCGGCAGAGACAAAGCGCGACAGCGGCGCGACGTTGATCGGGAAGCCGCGGAAGCGCTCGGCAAAGCTCTTGTAATGCTGGCGGGCGAGCAGCGTGGTGGGGGCGATCACCGCCACCTGCACGCCGGACATGGCGGCGACAAAGGCGGCGCGCATCGCGACCTCGGTCTTGCCGAAGCCGACGTCGCCGCAGATCAGCCGGTCCATCGGTTGGCCGCTGGTCATGTCGCCGAGCACGTCCTCGATGGCGCCCATCTGGTCGTCGGTCTCGGTATAGGGAAAACGCGCGCAGAAACTCTCCCAGGCGCCGGGCGGCGGGTCGATGATCGGCGCCTTGCGCAGGGCGCGCTCCGCCGCCACCCGAATGAGCTTGTCCGCCATCTCGCGGATACGCTCCTTGAGGCGCGCCTTCTTGGCCTGCCACGCGCCCCCGCCGAGCTTGTCGAGCAGCCCCTCGTCATGACCATAGCGCGACAAGAGCTCGATATTCTCGACCGGCAGGTAGAGCCGTGCGCTTTCGGCGTATTCCAGCAGCAGGCACTCGTGGGCGGCGCCGGCGGCAGTGATGACCTCGAGCCCCTGGTAACGGCCGATGCCGAAATCGACGTGCACCACCAGATCGCCCGGCGAGAGCGACTGGGCCTCGGTGAGGAAGTTCTCGGCCTTGCGGCGCTTCTTGGGCGCGCGGATCAGCCGATCGCCCAGCACGTCCTGCTCGGAGATCACGGTGAGCTTCAGGCCGCTTTTGGGATCGCCCCATGGCGCGACAAAGCCCTGCTCCAACCCCCAGACCGCCAGGTGCAACCCCCGCTTGCCGATGCGCGTGCCGTCGATCACCGGGATCGCCTCGGCCAGCCCCTCGTCCTCGATGAGACCGGTCAGGCGCTCGCGCGCGCCCTCGGACCACGAGGCGATGAGCACCGGCCCCTCGGCCATCTGCTTCTTCACATGGTCGGCGAGCGCGGCAAAGAGGCTGATGCTCTCCTGCTGGCGCTCGGGGGCGAAGCTGCGCCCGATGCGCCCGCCCGCGTCCACCACTCCCGGCCCGCTGGCCTGTGGCAGCGGCGAGAATTGCACCACCCGGCGGTCCGCGACGGCGGCGTCCCAATGCGCCTCGTCGAGGTACAGAAGCTGAGGCGGAACCGGCTTGTAGACCGAGTCGAGCCTGCCCTTCTGGGTCATCGCGTGGCGGCGGGTCTGGGACTGGTCCTCGATGCTCTCCCAGCGGGCAAGCCGCGCCGGGGTGATCTGGTCGTCCATCAGCACCGGCGCACCGGGCAGGTAGTCGAAAAGCGTCTCGAGCTTTTCATGGAAGAACGGCAGCCAGTGCTCCATCCCCTGCGTCTTGCGCCCCGCGCTCACCGCCTCGTAGAGAGGATCATCCGAGCCGGCGGTGCCGAATTCGATGCGGTAGTTCTGCCGGAAGCGTGTGATCGCCGCGTCATCGAGGATGACCTCCGAGACTGGCGCCAGCTCGACCACGTCGAGCTTTTCCGTGGTGCGCTGGCTGACCGGATCAAAACGCCGTGCGCCGTCCAGCACGTCGCCGAAGAGATCGAGCCGCACCGGCCCTCCCTCGCCCGGCGGGAAGATGTCGATGATGCCGCCGCGAACCGCGTAATCGCCCGGCTCGTGCACCGTGGGCGCGTTGGAAAAGCCCATGCGCACGAGGAAATTGCGCAACGCGGCCTCGTCCACCCGGTCGCCGACCCGCGCGGCAAAGGCCGCCTCGCGCAGCACCTCGCGCGCGGGGATGCGCTGCATGGCGGCCGAAAGCGTGGTGAGCAGCACGAAGCGCTCCGGCATGCCGTGCACCAGCCCGGCAAGGGTCGACATGCGCGTGGCAGAGATGTCGGGATTGGGCGAGACCCGGTCGTAGGGCAGGCAGTCCCAGCCCGGAAAGGTGACCACCGGCATGCCGGGATCGAAAAACGCCAACGCCTCGCGCAGCGCCGCGAGGCGCTTGTCGTCGCGGGCAATGTGCAGCACCGGCCCGCCGGTCTGTTCGACCTCGGCAAGAAGGAGCCTGGCGTCGAACCCCTCGGGTGCGCCGCCCTTGGTGATACGGGCCGATCTGGTAAGCGACTGGGACATACCGCTCAAATGACCCGCCGCCGGGCCTTCGTCAACCGAGAACGCCGTGCGCGAGGTTCTGGTACATGCCCCACATTGCGGTGACGAAGATCGCGATCATGCCGATCACCTGCACCCAGAAGCGCAGCACCGCCAGCTTGTGGCACAGCGCCTCGCCGGTCAAATTCTGGCCCCGGATGCGCGCGGCGGCGGCGATGCTCAGGCCACCGACGAGCGCCATGGGAAAGCCCAGCAAAAAGAGCGCCTGCGCCAGTTCGATGTCGTACCAGAAGCCAAGGCTCGCCAGCATCGCCAAGAGCGCCGAGACGATGGCGACCAGCCAGAGCCCCGCCTGCTCGGCGATGAAGAGGCGCCGGTTCACCTGGATGCGCACCATGTCCTCGAGGTCCTGCGCCGCCTGTCCGCCCTGCCTGCGGGCGCGGCCGACCATGTCGAAGGGCACGCCGAGCACCCAGTGGCTGTTGCTCGACCAGAACACCGCAAGCGCGATCCAAAACCAGAGGTTGGAAAACGACCGCATGTCGATGGTTTCGAAAACGAGCCCGGTCCAGTCCACGGCGTCCCCACTCTTTCCTTCGGGGCGGCTGGGCCCCTCTCACTTGCCGCCCGTCCCGGCGCTTGGTCCATCCGGCCCCGCACCGAGCGCAAGGCAGGCACCCCGGCGGGAGCCCTTGTGACAGGCGTCTTTCCATGCCACCCAAGGGTAACCTTGACAAGGGATACGAAGGACACGCCCGATGAAACCCGTGATTTCCGCCTTTCCTGCCACACGCCTGCGCCGACTGCGCAGCTCCCCCGCGATCCGGGCGCTGACCCAGCAGACGCTGCTGACGCCGGGCGATTTCATCTGGCCGGTCTTCGTGCGCGACGGCGAGGGGATCGTCGAGCCCATCGCCTCGATGCCCGGGGTGAACCGGCTGTCGGTGGACAAGGTGGTCGAGGCGGCGCGCGAGGCGCATGCGCTCGGCATCCCGGCGATCTGCCTCTTCCCCTATACCGACGCTTCGCTGAAGACCGAGGATTGTGCCGAGGCCTGGAACCCCGAGAACCTCAGCAACCGCGCCACCCGCGCCATCAAAGAGGCGGTGCCCGAGATCGCGGTGATGACCGACGTCGCGCTCGATCCCTACAACATCACCGGCCATGACGGCTTCATCGAGAACGGCCAGATCGTCAACGACCGCACGGTTGACGCTCTGGTCAAGCAGGCGCTGAGCCAGGCCCGCGCCGGGGCGGACATCATCGGCCCGTCGGACATGATGGACGGGCGTATCGGCGCGATCCGCACGGCGCTGGAGGCCGAGGGCTTCCACAACGTGCTGTTGCTGAGCTACGCGGCAAAATACGCCTCGGGCTTCTATGGCCCGTTCCGCGATGCGGTGGGCGCGGCGGGCGCGCTCAAGGGCGCGATGGGCGGCGACAAGCAGACCTACCAGATGCAGCCCGGCAATTCCGACGAGGCAATGCGGCTGATCGAACGCGACCTGCAAGAAGGCGCCGACATGATCATGGTCAAGCCCGGCATGCCCTATCTCGATATCTGCCGCCGCGCCAAGGAGATGTTCGGCGCGCCCACCTTCGCCTACCAGGTGTCCGGGGAATACGCGATGCTGGCGGGGGCTTTCGAGAACGGCTGGCTCGATCGCGACAAGGTCATGCTCGAAAGCCTCACCGCCTTCAAGCGCGCCGGTTGCGACGGGGTGCTGACCTATTTCGCCCCGGCCGCAGCGCGGCTCCTCAACGGCTAGCGGGCGCCTTTGCGACGGCCCGCATGATCTAGTGACAGGCCGGGCCGGGCTGCCTATACTAGGAAGGGACAACCGGCGGGACAGCCGGACAAGAGGCTTGGGCCGGTCCAAACGACCGGACATCAACGAGGATTGAGCAGAATGACCTTTAATCGACGGGGACTCCTCCTGACTCTCGGCGCGCTTGGCGCGACCGGCGCGCTGGCCGCCTGTGGCAACGGCGTGGGTGGCAGCGGCGCACAGACCATCGACGCGCGGGTGAACGCCACTGTGAACCAGATGTACGCGCAATATCCGGGCACCCGCGATCTCGCGGCGAAATCCGCCGGCATGTTGGTCATGCCGCTGATCACGGAGGCCGGACTCGGCCTCGGCGGCGCCTATGGACGCGGGGCGCTGAAGGTGAACAACGCCACGGTGGACTACTATTCGGTGGTCAAGGGCTCGGGCGGACTGCAGATCGGCGCGCAGCAATACGCGCATGTGCTGTTCTTCATGACCCAAGACGCGCTCTCCAACTTCCGCCGCTCGCCGGGCTGGGCCGCGGGCGCCAACATCGAATACGCCATCCCCGAGGGCGGCGAGACGCTGGCGGCCGAGACCACCACTTCGCTCGCGCCGATCATCGCGGTGATCTTCGGCAAGTCGGGCCTGCACATGGGCGCTACTCTGGAAGGCGTGAAATACACGCGGATCATTCCCTGATCCGCCGCAGGGGGGCGCCGCCCCCCTGCCTCGCCCTAGAATGTTTCTGCCGAAAAGACGGCGGCCTCTCGAGGCCCTTTGGCTTCTTCCCTTTGCAAATGCGCACGCACCGGCGGCACCGTCCGCGAGGCGTCAGTGGTAGCGGAACTCCCCCACCACCTGCCGCCATTCCCCCGCCGAGATCATCTTTCTATGGGTGAAGCGCACCGAGTGCAGCGGGCCTTCGATCTCCTCCTGCCAGAACTCGATGAACCGAAACAGCCGCGGATGGTCGGGCGCCAGGTCGTACTCCTGCCAGACGAAGGTGTTCAGCACGTTCTGGTAGTCGGGCATCCGGTAAAAGAGTTCCGCCGTGGTCAGCCCGTAGCCCTTGAGCATGAGTTCTGTGGGAGTCTCGTCCATCGCTTTACCTCGCATGACATCCGTGTAACAAGCGTGCCCAATGCGCGGTTAGTTTTCAAATAAAACAGCATGTTAGCCAGGTGGCGAGTTGGCTGCCAGAATAAGCAACCCGCCGGCATTGCGCCCCACACCTAGCCTCTGATATAGGTAGTCCCAACTACATATAGAGACAGCACGGACAGGCGAGCAACGTGACCGACACGCCGGAAACCCCCGAAAACGAAGAAGAAACTCCGCGCCCCGAGCGGAGCGGTCATGGTGGCCCGGTGATCTCGATCATCGACGAGATGAAGTCGAGCTACCTCGACTACGCCATGAGCGTCATCGTCAGCCGCGCGATTCCCGATCTGCGCGACGGCCTAAAACCTGTGCATCGACGCATTCTCTACACGCTGTGGGAGAACGGACAGACCAAGTCCAAGAACTACCGCAAGTGCGCCACCGCCGTCGGTGACGTCATGGGCCGCTATCACCCGCATGGCGACTCGGCGGTCTATGACGCGCTGGTGCGCATGGCGCAGGACTTTTCTATGTCGCTGCCGCTGATCGACGGTCAGGGCAACTTCGGCTCGATGGACGGCGATCCGCCCGCCGCCTACCGTTACACCGAGGCGCGTCTCGACCGCACCGCCGAGGCGCTGCTCGAGGACATCGAGAAGGGCACGGTCGATTTCGTGCCCAACTACGCCAACGAGCGCAACGAGCCCGTCGTGCTGCCGGCGCGCTATCCCAACGTGCTGGTCAACGGCGCCGAGGGCATCGCCGTCGGCATGGCGACCCGCATCCCGCCGCACAACCTCGGCGAGGTGATCGACGCGACGCTGGCGCTGATCGAGAACCCCGACCTCTCGTCCGAGCAGCTGATCGACTACATCCCCGCCCCCGACTTCCCGACGGGCGGCGTGATCCTTGGCCGCTCCGGGGCACGCAAGGCTTATCTCGAGGGCCGCGGCTCGGTCATCATCCGCGCCAAGACCCGGATCGAGGAGCTGCGCCGCGACCGCTTCGCCATCGTAATCGACGAGATTCCCTACCAGGTGAACAAGGCGACGATGATCGAGCGCATCGCCGAATGCGTGCGCGAGAAGAAGATCGAGGGCATTGCCCACGTACAGGACGAGAGCGACCGCTCGGGCGTGCGCGTGGTGATCGAGCTCAAGCGCGATGCCACCGCCGAGGTGGTGCTGAACCAGCTCTACCGCTTCACGCCGATGCAGGTCAGCTTCGGTTGCAACATGCTGGCGCTCAACGGCGGCAAGCCCGAGCAGCTGACCCTGCGCACCTTCCTGACCGCCTTCCTCGACTTCCGCGAGGACGTGATCGCGCGTCGCACCGCCTTCCTGCTCAACAAGGCGCGCGAGCGCAGCCACGTGCTCTGCGGCCTTGCCGTGGCGGTGGCCAATGTCGATGAGGTGGTGGCGACGATCCGCAGCTCGGCCGATGCTTCCGAGGCGCGCGAGAAGCTGATGACCCGGCGCTGGCCGGCAGAGGAGATCGCGCCCTTTATTCGGCTGATCGACGATCCGACCCACAAGATGAATGACGACGGGACCTACAACCTGTCGGAAACGCAGGCCCGCGCCATCCTCGAGCTGCGCCTGCAGCGCCTGACCCAGCTCGGCGTGAAGGAAGTCACCGACGAGCTCGAAGAGCTCGCGGGCAAGATCAAGGAATACCTCGAAATCCTGGGCTCGCGCGAGCGCATCCTCGAGATCATCTCGAACGAGATGATCGCTGTGCGGGACCAGTTCGCCGTGCCGCGCCGCACCGAGATCGTCGACTGGGCCGGCGACATGGACGACGAGGATCTGATCGAGCGCGAGGACATGGTGGTCACGGTCACCCAATCCGGCTGGATCAAACGCACCCCGCTCGCCGATTTCCGCGCCCAGAAGCGCGGCGGCAAGGGGCTGTCCGGCGGCGGCCTGAAAGAGGACGATGTGGTCACCCAGCTTTTCGTGGCCAACACTCACACGCAGCTGCTATTCTTCACCACCGACGGCATGGCCTACAAGCTCAAGTGCTGGCGCCTGCCGCAGGGCGGCCGCACCTCCAAGGGCAAGGCCATCGTCAACATCCTGCCGATCCCGGCGGGCGTGTCGGTGGCAGCGATCATGCCCGTGGACCGGGACGAGAGCGACTGGGACGATCTGCAGATCGTCTTCGCCACCTCCAAGGGATCGGTGCGCCGCAACCGGCTGTCGGATTTCACCAACGTCATGCGCAACGGCAAGATCGCGATGAAGTTCGAGGGCGAGGACGAGAACACCCGCCTGATCAACGCCCGCATCTGCTCTGAAGACGACGATGTGATGCTGGTCACCGACTCTGGCCGCGCCATCCGCTTCCCGGTGCCGGACGTGCGGGTGTTCAACTCGCGCAACTCCACCGGCGTGCGCGGCATCAAGTTGAGCAACGGCGACGAGGTCGTGTCGATGTCGGTGATCCGCCACTTCGAGGCGGATTCGGACGAGCGCGCCTCCTACCTCAAGATGCGCCGGGCCATGGCCGGGATCGCCGATGACGCCGAAGCCTCGGACGAGGAAGAGGGCAACGCCGACAGCCTGCTGCCGGCCGAGCGCTACGCCGAGATGTCGGCGGTCGAGAACCTGATCCTGACGGTGACGGCGCGCGGCCTCGGCAAGCTCTCGTCGAGCCACGACTACCCGATCCGCGGACGCGGCGGCATGGGGGTCACCGCCTGGGAGAAATCCATGCGCGGCGGCGAGATCGTGGCGTCCTTCCCGGTCGAGATGGGTGATCAGATCATGCTGGCCACCTCCACGGGCCAGTCGATCCGTGTGCCGGTCGAGGGCATCTCCTTCCGCTCGCGCAGCGCCGGCGGGGTGAAAGTGTTCAACACCCGCGAAGGCGAGACCGTGGTCTCGGTCGCCTGGATCGCCGATCAGGACGACGAAGAAAGCGTAGACGGCGCCGAGGGGAACGCGGGCGAAGGCCCGGCCGAAGTGTGATCCCGACCTCGATCTGAATGTGACGCCCGTCCCCTCTGGGGCGGGCGTTCTTCTTTGCGTGTTTGAAAAGAGAAGAAGGCCGGGGCAGTTCTTTTGCCGCAGCGGTGCCCCGGTGGCGCGCGGGGCCTTGGCAGGCTCAGCGCGCGGCCCCATATTCCGCCCATGCTCAAGCTCACCCCGATCCTACTTGCCATCGCCTATGCCCTCGTCGCCTACCGCTTCTCGGCGTGGCGTACCGCGCGCGAGCTGGACTCGCGCTCGACCGAGCTGGCCGATCCCAGGCTCAAGGCGCTGACCGACCGCATGGCGGCCGCATTGGACCTGCCGCGCATCCGGGTGAACATCTACGAGATCGCGCCGGTCAACGGGCTGGCCGCGCCGGATGGGCGCATCTTCATCACCCGCGGCTTCTACGACCGCTACAAATCCGGTGAAGTCAGCGCCGAGGAACTCTCCTCGGTGATCGCCCATGAACTGGGGCATGTGGCGCTGGGGCACTCGCGGCGGCGGATGATCGACTTCTCCGGCCAGAACGCGATCCGCACCGTGTTGGTCATGGTGCTGGCGCGGCTGGTGCCGGGGCTGGGGCCGCTGATCGCCAACGCGCTGACCTCGCTGCTGGCGGCGCGGCTGTCGCGCGGCGACGAGTACGAGGCCGATGCCTATGCCGCGGCGCTGCTGCACAAGGCGGGGATCGGCGTCGCGCCGCAGAAATCGCTCTTTGCCAAGCTCGAGGCGCTGAGCGGTGGCGGCGGGCGCGGAATGCCTGCCTGGCTGCTGTCGCACCCCAAGACCTCGGAGCGCATCGCGGCGCTGGAGCGGCTTGAGGCGCGTTGGACCGCGGTACAGGGCTGATGCGGCTCAGCTGCGCGGCAGACGGCGGCGCAGCCAGCGGTCGAGCGAGACCGCCCCGCCACCGGTGAACACCAGCACCAGCATCAAGAACCCCCAGAGCAGCCGCTGGTCGAGGATCGGCGCATCCGGCTGGCGGTCGAAGAGCGCACCGATGGCCGTGGCGTCGACCCCATGGCCGAAGATGTCGGTCAGGCTTACAACCAGCAGGACGCCGATCATGCCAAGCGCCGCGAGCCGGGTGAAGAGCCCGAGGATCAGCAAGAGCGGCAATATGAATTCGGCGGCGGTGCCCGCAGCGACCACCAGATGTGCGAAAAATCCAAGCTGGCTGGCATCGTAGCCAGCAGCCTCCATGGCGCGGGGATAGATCTGCGCATAGGCATTCAGCGACAGGCCGAACCCGTCAATCTTGGTCAGTGCCGAGGACCAGAAGAAGCCGGCGAGCGTGGCGGCGAAGACGGCGCGGCCGGTGAGGCCGAGCACGGCGGGCGCGCTCCGCGTCACAGTGCCCACGGCACGGTCGAACTGCGCGAGCAGGGACGGGAGCCCGGCGGCGGGAGGGGCAAGTTCGGTCATGGCTGGGGGTCTCCTTCGGAGATGAGGGCGCCCGCGTTGAAGAGGCAGGCAAAGATCGCGGAATGGTCTGCCCCCGCTGGCAGAGCGGCACCGAGAGGCACGCGTCGGGCCAGCGCCTCCAGCGTCGCCGCGGAGCCGGCCGGGGCGGCGCAGGTCTGCACCGCGAGCCTCGGACGGGTGACCAGAACCTCGCCCGGCGGGCTCTGCGCCAGATCCGGACGCTCCGCGTTGCGCCCCCAGATGGCGAGCGCCGGGTGGCGCGTCCGCAGAATCCGTGCGGCGGGATGCGGGCGTGGGGCGCTTGCGGCCAGCGCGTCCGGCGCGAGCCCGGCCAGAACGCGGGGATCCAGGGGGACGGCATCGGCAGACAGGCTGGCTTCGCGCCGGGCCTGCTCGATCCGGGCAACTTCTGGCAGGTAGGGCAGCGCGGTGAGCGGCGGAAAGCGCTGGATCCAGTCCGGCAACTCGGCACCGTAAAGCGCCATGACCGGGCTGCGCGGCGGGTGCTCACGCGCGAAATCTCGGGCCATGGCAGCGAAATAGGTTTCTCCCACCAGCCGCTGCACCACCGGGAAGGCGGCGGCCAGCGCCTCGGTCAGGGCGACAGCGACGTTGTTGCGGTAGACGTCGAAGCGGCGCGTGGCGGCAGAGCCCGTCGGATCGCGCAGCTCCATGGGTCGCGGCGCCTCTGGGGCGAGCAGCGCCCCCGCGAACACGCCCTGCCCGCTCATGCCGCCCTCCGCCGCGCCATAACCCGTGCGGCGCGCGCGGCCTCGGCTTCGAGGGTGCGGAAATCGGGCACATCGTTGTCCCACTCGATCATGGTCGGGCGCGGACCTGTGCGGGCGATGACCTCGGCGTAGAGCGCCCAGACCGGGTCGGCCACCGGCGCGCCATGGGTGTCGATGAGCAGCGGGCCGCCCTGCCCGTCGTCTTCTTCGGCGTAGCCCGCAAGGTGGATTTCCCCGACCAGCTCGACCGGGTACTCGGCAAGGTAGCCCTGCGCCGAGGTGCCGAGATTGCTGGCAGAGATGAAGACGTTGTTGATGTCGAGCAGCAGCCCGCAGCCGGTGCGGCGGGCGATCTCGGCAAGGAAAGCGGTCTCCGAGAGCGTGCTCTCCTCAAAGACCAGATAGCTCGACGGGTTCTCCAAGAGCATGCGCAGGCCAAGCCGCTGCTGCACCTCGTCGACATGGGCGGCGACGCGCTCGAGCGTGGCCGCCGTGTAGGGCAGCGGCAGCAGGTCGCTGAAATATGTGCCCTCGTGGGTGGACCAGGCGAGGTGCTCGGAGAATTGCGCCGGGCGCACATGGTCGATGAGCCGCCTCAGGCGCGCCAGATGCGCAGGATCGAGCGGTCCCTCGCCACCGATCGACAAGCCGACCCCATGCACGGAGACGGGAAACCGCGCGCGCAGATCGTCGAGCATGGCCAGACGCGGCCCCCCCTCGACCATGTAGGTCTCGGCGTGGACTTCCAGCCAGCTGACGGCGCCGGGGTTGGTGAGCTCGGCAAAATGTGCCGACTTGAAGCCGACTCCGGCGGTGTTCGGGAGCGTGCTGCTCTGCATGGGATGCCTCCCTGGGCTTGGGCGGGATGGGGCGCGCGCGGCAACCGGCAGGCCGCCGCGCGCGGGGTCAGCCGCGAGCCTCAGCCCTTGGGCAGATCGCGCATCAGCGGCTCGAGCGAGCCCATGCGCGGGGTGCCGTCGGCCATGGCCGGAAGCTCGATCTCGGCGCAGGTGCCGGCGGGCACCAGCGTCCAGGAGTTGCCCTGGTAATCGACCGAGGCGGTACCGGCGCAGGTGGTGCCAGGGCCAGCGGCGCAGCCATTCTGGCCCGCCATGGCGACGCCGAAGCATTTCTCCTGCTCCTGGGCTTGGGCGGCCCCGGCGAATTGCGCAAGACCGGCGGCAACGGCTCCGGCGAGGGCGAGGTGTTTGCTATGAAGGGTCATGTCCGTCTCTCCAGTGTGACAGGCAGATCATCGCGTCTGCACCGGGGTATTCGGACCGGGGGGTGTCTTTGTTACGCGGCTCGCGCTTGTGTGATAGAGATGAAATATTCGCGCGCTGTTGTAACGGGAGGTCCCGCGCGCCCGTATGCGCAGGTACCTCCCCTAGAGGTGGACTTGAGCCGACCCCATGGGCGACCCCAGATGACCGGACGCGATGACGAGATAGAGGCGCTGATGCGCAAGGCGCTGGACGGCGACCGGCGGGCC
Organism: Salipiger sp. PrR003; assembly: GCF_010500785.1. Classification (NCBI taxonomy): domain Bacteria; kingdom Pseudomonadati; phylum Pseudomonadota; class Alphaproteobacteria; order Rhodobacterales; family Roseobacteraceae; genus Salipiger; species Salipiger sp. PrR003. The sequence goes on along the minus strand of NZ_JAAGOV010000109.1, from coordinate 113,563 downwards.
TATGCCGGTTGCCTGCAGCGCTTGGTACCACGCTTGCGTGCCATGGCCACGCATGACCTGCCCGCGCAGCACGGGCATCTGGCCGAGGACGTGGTGCAGGAGGCGCTGCTGTCGATCCATCTCAAGCGGGGCAGTTGGGACCGGGACCGGCCGCTGCTGCCTTGGGTGCGGGTGATCGTGAAACACAAGGCAATCGACGCCCTGCGCAAGACCCCGAGCGCGCCGCACGACCCGGTCGAGGACCACCCGGGGCTCGGTGCTCCGGCGGTCGACCCGCTGGCGGGGCTTCACCTCGAGCAGGCGCTGTCGCGGCTCTCGCCACGGGATGCCGCGCTGGTGCGGGAACATGCGATCGGCGGCGCCGACCCCGAGACGCTTTCGAAGGATTTCGATCTCAGCCCGGGCGCCCTGCGCGTCGCCCTGCACCGGGCACTGAGACGTCTGGCCGATGCTGCCAGGAAGGAGGAAGAATGGACACCGATGAGCTGATCGCTGCGCTCGCCGCCGATGACGTGCCCGCCAAGCGCCCGCACCTGTTGTGGCGCGTTGCCTTCGGCCTTGCGGTGTCGCTGGTGCTGTTGCTGGTGTTCTGGGGCATGCGCCCGGGCTGGCCCGGCATGCTGATGATGGCACCGCTGCTGGTCAAGCAGAGCCTGCCGATCCTCGTGGCACTGGCGGCCTGGCCGCTGCTGCGCCGGAGCGATCCCGAGGCGCAGGCGCCGCTCTGGCCACTCTGGCTGCTGGCAGGGGTCAGCGCCGCCGGCTGGGGGCTCTCGGTGCTCGGCGGCGGCGACATTCTGGGCCAGACGCTCTGGGCCTGCCTGCTGTCGATCCCGGCGCTCGCCCTGCCCATTGCCCTTGCGCTCTTCCGTGGCCTGCGGCACCGGGTCGAGCCCCGCCCGGCGCGCAGCGGCCTGCTGGCAGGGCTGTTCTCGGGTGGCGCGGCGGCGGCGGTCTACGCCGTGCATTGCGACGAAGACAGCGCGGCGTTCTTCCTGTTGTGGTACGGGATGGCCATCGTTCTCTGCGGGCTGGTCGGGCGCATGGCGGGGCGGCGCTGGCTGGGCGTCTGACCCGCTTGGCTCCCGCCCTGTAAAAATGCGCTCTACAGCGGTGCCCGGAGAAGGGACGCGATCTCATTTTCGTGAAGCCCACCGAAGACTCATGTTATCCACAGCGGAATTATGGTAAGGTGAAGCTCTGGGACACCTTCGGTTTTCCCCACCTCCCAAGTGAAAAAGCCGGAGCACCTCCGGCGGCTCTTTCGCCTCTCCCGCCTCGTTTTCAATTGTCCCAGGGCCCGCAATTTCCGGACCTTGTCGCGTGAATTCCTTGTCAGAGACGATTTCTGAATCCTGATAGGAATAGCCATGAAGTTCTTTCTCGCCATTTCCTCCCTCTCTCTCGCCCTGGCCACGACATCCCCGGCCACGGCGCAACAGAGCCTTGTCGACCAGCTGTCGCAATATGTGCCCGACTCCGTGCTGTCGCTGCTGAGCGAATCCGAGATCCTGACCGCTTTCAGCATGTCGACAAGCCGCGAGACCAACGCGCAGAAGGCGTCACGGGTCGCCTATATCGCCACCAGCGGGTCCGCACCGCGCACCTACTCGCGGACGCAACTCGATCTCGTGGGCAGATATCTCACCGATGAAGAGCTGTCCCGCATGTCCGGCCAGCACATCGGGGACGCTTTGGCGGTCGTGCATTCGAGCCGACCCGAAGTGGAAAAGCGGGGCATCATCCGAGCCTTGTCCGCCCGGTAAACACTGCGTCCACGCATACGCACGAAAGGGGCCGCACCCCGTTGCGGCCCCTTTTCCCATGAACCGAGCGCGCTCACCCCGCCTCGAAGACCAGCCCCATGGAATCGCGCAGGGTGATTGGCCCGCCAAGGTAGTCCTCGCCGATGCCCGGGCTGCGCAGGATCAGCCGCCAGTCGCCGCCGCGCGCCCCCTCGGGCAGCAGCTCGAGCGGGTCGATCTCCTCGGTCTCGCGACCCTCCATGTGGCAAACGGAAAACACCCGCCGCCCATCGGGCCCGTGGCGCAGGGCGGCAAAAACCGTGCGGCCCTCGATCGGCTCGAGATAACGGAAGCTGTCGTCGGGGCCGAAGTTGCCGCGCAGCCAGGGGTTCTGCTGCCGGAAATCGCGCAGCCGCCGCATGAAGCCGGTCTGGGTCGGATCGAGCCACGACAGGTAGTGCGAGACATTGCAATACTCGTGCATGTCATCCATCCAGGCGCAGGCGATCCGCTTGAGCGCGCCGACGGTGTAGCGCTCCGGCCCGGCCAGCGGCGGCTCGACCGCGCTCAGCAGGGCGGCAATGGTGTTGAGGTCGTAGTCGGTGACCTCGACCAGCGCCGGCAGGAACTCGAAGAAGCGCGCCAGGTCCTCGCGGGTCTCGAACCCCATCTCCTTGAGCCGACGGAAATTGCCGGGGATCGAGTAGCTGTAGGTGTCGACCTGCCACTTGAGGCTGATCGCCTCTTCAGCCACCACCTTGACCCCGTATTTGTCGTCCTGGTTCCGGATGAAGCCCCAGCTTGCCCGCGCCGTGGCGTTGAGAAAATCCATCGGCACGCCCGGGAAGACCGCATAGGTGAGGATCGACACCGCCGGGTTGTCATAGGCCTTGTCGAGAATCTCCATCTTGGTGTCGCCGAGCCGGGTGTTGATGTTCAGCTTGGGGTTCACCTGAGTGCCCCGGCGCAACGTGTCGTGGTTCGCCGTCCCCGAGATCCAATTCGCCCCGTGCGCGAGGATCTCCTTGATCCGCCAGTACTTCGACAACCAGAAAGTGTAGATGAACGGCGTGTTGTGGGCAAAAGTCAGCGGCCCCCACTGGAACACGTCGGGGTCGTGGGTCTGCTCCTCGATCACGGCGCGGTAGGTCGAGCTCAGCTCCCAGTCTTCGTCGGGCCAGGGGCGGCCATCCTCGAAGACGAACCAGGGCAGGTACTCGGTGCCCGCCACCTCCTGCACAAGGCCGGACATCTCGCGTAGGTAGTCATCGTCGTGGCGCAGGGTCTGCGCCGCCCAGTCCCACCACTTGAAGTCCTGGGCGCCGTCGACCCGCACACCGTCGGCGCCGAAGTTCACCTTGCGACGCTGCAACTCGAGCAGGATCGCCCGCACGTAGGGGTTCAGGTAGTCGAGGTTCTGCCCGTACATGTTGGGCCCGGCAAAGTAGTGGCTCGACAGCGCATTGAGCCCCTGGTTGTCGGAATGACCGAAAACCACGTCGAGGATCAGCTTCTTGGGTGTACCGGGGAAATTGTGCAGCGCGGCGGCGAAATCGACCAACTCGTCGGGCCGGGCGCTTTCCAGCAGCACCGGATTTACCGTCGCCATGCCGGCGATGACGATGTCATAGCCCCAGTTGGTGGTGTTGGGCCGCATCAGCGTGGCCTCGATGCGCCCCTCCTCGCTCAGGCTCTCGGTCCAGAAATCCGGTCCCGCCTCGTAGACGGTGGTCGGCTCGAGCGGCAGCGGTTGCACCGCGTCATAGCCGATGAAAAGCTCGTCCGCCGGCTCCAGCGGCAGACCGTTGGCAACCCGTTCCCCGATGCGGTGGATTTGCCGGGTGAGGCTGGCGATGGTGCCGCCTGCGGTGGCGGTGGGGATATGCAGCTGCAGGATCGAAGTCGGAGCGCCGAACTTATGCGGGCCGTCACGCTTCAGCGCCTCGAAATACCCCTTGTCGGGGCGGTCCTTCTGCATCGAGGCGACGTCGTAAACCTCGGCGGGGGCCAGCGCGCCAAAGGGCACCGACATGGCAAGCGGGTCGAGGATGCGGGTCATCTTGCCTTCGGCATCTCGCCAGACCAGCGCGTAAAAGTCGCCGGTCTCGGCGCGGTTGCCCGCCCTGACCCCCGTGGCAATGGAAAACACGAAGGCCTCACACCTCTCGACCGGCAGTAGCATCCGGTCGAAGCTTGTCTCGCTATGCGACAGCGTGAGGTCGAGCGCTCCCTCGGGGCGCAAAATCTCGACGAAGATGTCGCCGTCCGAGACGCTCCAGTCCTGCAACTCTGGCGCCCAGAAGCCAAAGACGACCCGGTCACCTTCGACCTGCGCGCCGAGCCTGCGCGCGATCGTGCGCCCGGCCGAGAACCGGTCTTCTGCGGTGGTCAGAATGCGCTCGCACCATCGCGAAAGCTCGAGAGTTGCGTCTGCGTCGTGGGACAGGCTTTCGATGCGGTCGTACACGTCCGGGTCTCCTGTGTGATCTGCGGGCGCCTCGGCCCTTGCGTGCGGCCCGCGCTCAGCGCGCCGGGGTGAGCATGATGGTCGACAGGGGCGGCAGGGTCATGCGCGTCGCGGCAGGCCGGCCCTGCGCGCCCGGCGCGCCCGCTTCGACCTGCCCCATGTTTCCGGCGCCCGAGCCGCCGTAAATCTCGGCGTCGGTATTCAGAATTTCGCGCCAGACGCCCGCGTGGGGCAAGCCCAGTTCGAAGTCACCGCGGGTCACGGGGGAGAAATTGCACACGATGACCACGGGATCATCACCTTCGGCCCCCTTGCGGACCCAGGCGAAAACATTCTCGGCCGCGGCATCGGCGAGGATCCACTCGAAACCCTGCGCTTCGCAGTCGCGCCGGTGAAGCGCAGGCAGCTCGCGGTAGAGCCGGTTGAGATCGCGAACCAGAGAGCGCATGCCCATGTGGTCCGGCTGCTTGAGCAGGTCCCACGGCAGCTCGCCCTCGAAGTCCCATTCGGTGGGCTGGGCGAACTCCTGCCCCATGAACAGCAGCTTCTTGCCCGGGTGACCCCACATGAACCCGTAATAGGCCCGCAGGTTGGCGAATTTCTCCCAGTCGCTGCCCGGCATCTTGCCCAAGAGCGAGCCCTTGCCATGCACCACCTCGTCGTGGCTGATCGCGAGGATGAAGTTCTCGGAAAAGGCATAGGTGAGACCGAAGGTCATCTGGTGATGGTGATGCTGGCGGTAAATCGGGTCCATCGCGACATAGCTGAGCGTGTCGTGCATCCAACCCATGTTCCACTTGAAGCCAAAGCCAAGCCCGCCCTGCTCGACGGGGCGCGAGACGCCGGGAAAGGCGGTGCTCTCCTCGGCGACGGTCATGATGCCGGGCATCGCCTCTTGGGTTTCGGCGTTCATCCGGCGCAGCAGGTCGATCGCCTCGTAGTTCTCGCGCCCGCCGTCCTTGTTCGCCACCCATGCGCCGTCATTGCGCGAGTAGTCGCGGTAGAGCATCGAGGCCACCGCATCCACGCGCAGACCGTCGGCGTGGTACTCCTCGAGCCAGTAGCGGGCGTTGGCGGCAAGGAAATTGACCACCTGCGGCTTGCCGAAATCGTAGATCAACGTGTTCCAGTCGCGGTGAAACCCCTCGCGCGGATCGGCGTACTCATAAAGCGCGGTGCCGTCGAACTGCCCGAGCCCATGCGCATCCGATGGAAAATGCGCCGGCACCCAATCAAGCAGCACCCCGAGCCCCTTGCGGTGCGCGGCATCCACCAGGTCGCGGAACTCATGTGGCGGGCCGTGGCGCACGGTGGGTGCAAAGAGGCCCGTTGGCTGATACCCCCACGAGCCGTCGAAGGGATACTCGGCAATGGGCAGCAGCTCGATATGTGTAAAGCCCATGTCCGCCACGTAGTCGACCAGCTGCGTTGCCGCCTCCCTGTAGGAAATCGGACGGCCGTTCTGCGTGTGATCCCGCTTCCATGAGCCAAGGTGGACCTCGTAGATCGACACTGGCGCGTCCGGCGCATTGCGGGCCGCGCGCGCCGCCATCCAGTCGGCGTCGTGCCAGCCGTAGCCGGTGATGTCGCGCACCACGCTGGCGTTCTCGGGCCGGTGCTGACTGCCGAATCCCATTGGGTCGGCCTTGAGCGGCAGGGTGTTTCCGGCGGCGTCGACGATCTCGTACTTGTAGAGCGTGCCCTCGCCCAGCCCCGGCAGGAACAGCTCCCAAAGGCCCGCGCCGCGCTGCTGCAGGGCGTCCGCCCCGCCCTGCCAGTCGTTGAACGGGCCGACGACCGAGACCCGCTGCGCATTCGGCGCCCAGACGGCAAACTGCGTGCCCCGGACATCCTCATGCGTGATCACATGGGCGCCGAGCGCGTCCCAGAGCCGCCCGTGACGACCCTCCGCGATGAGATGGACGTCGAGCTCGCCGAGGACCGGGCCAAACTGCGAAGGCGCATGGGGCCCGTCCTTATCGTGCTCAGTCTGGAGTGTGCGTCGCTGCGAGTGCTGCATAAGCCCTTGCTCCCTTTTTGGCATCGGTCCGGCCAAGAAACCCGGTGGCTCCCGAGATGGCGAGAGGGGCGCGCCAGAAAAGCGCGGCGCACGCGTGCCCGCCGCAAGGGCCGGACCATGATTTCCAGTCAACCTAATGCGTGAGCGCGAGGCGTCAAAGTCGCCCCGCCGCATGACTTCCGACCGCCGGGTTGATCTAAAGCAAGACGCCGCCGCCAGATTGACCCTAGGGTAGCTCCATTCGGTGCGAAGAGAGGGACCCATGCAGAAAGTACTTCTGTGCCTGGCCGCCTGCCTGCTGGCCCTGCCCGCCCTGGCCGAGGGCGAGATGGCGCATTTCGCGATCGGCGCAGATGTCTTCCGCGCCGGGCGCTCGGTAGAGGTCGATGGCGCGGGGTCGGACGACCTTTTCCTGGCCGGAGAGATCGTTACCGTGACCGGCGACATCACCGGCTCCGCGCATCTTGCAGGACGCGAGGTCCGGGTCGAAGGCGCTGTTGGCGGCGATCTCTACGCGGCGGGCGACGAGGTCACGCAGCAAGGCCCCGTCGGTGGCGACGCGACCCTTTTCGGGCGGGCACTTTCGGTGTCCTCGATCGGGGGCGACCTGCGCATTGCCGGGTCGGACCTGCAGCTCACCGGCCCGGTCGCCGGCTATGCCATGGTGGCCGGCGAGAAGGTCGGCTTCGACGCGGAGGTCGCCGGTGATGTGAGCCTTGCCGCCGAGCAGGTGATCTGGGGGGATGCGGCGCGCATTCGCGGGCGGCTGATCGTCTACGAGGAGACCCCGGGCGATCTCGACGTGCCCGACCGGGTGGCACCGGACGCCCGCATCGAGCGCCGCGAGATCGAGGCCTGGGAGGGGCCGACGGCGCCGAGCTGGCGGCGGGCGATCATCGGTTTCCTGCTGGGCGTGGTGGGGATCGCCGCGCTCGGAGCATTGATCGCCGTGCTGGTGCCCGAGCGGCTCGCCGAGATGCGGCGGCAGATCCTCGACCGGCCTTTCCACACGCTCTGGCTCGGTTTCCTGACCCAATCGGCGGTGATCGGCGCGGGCGTGCTCTTCGCCCTGACGCTCATCGGCCTGCTGCTCACCCCGGCGATGATCCTGCTGGCCCTTGTGGGGGGCTTCGCGGGCTACCTGGTCGCTGCCTATGCCTTCGGCGTGGGGCTCTTCCTCGCCTTTGGCCGAAGCGAGCCGCTCAGCATCGGCGCACGTGCCCTCTCGGCGGGTCTCGGCGCGCTGGCCGCGGGCATCATCGGGCTCATTCCCTTCCTCGGCTGGCTTTTTGTACTGGCCATGGTTCTGACCGGGGTCGGGGCGATCACCCTGCGTGTCATCCGCCCGTCGTTCTTCGTCGGCGACGAATAGGGGCTACCCCAGGGCAGCGCCTCCGCAGGGACATCGCGCCCCAACGCCCGGCGCTCAGCGTTTTTGGCGCGACTTGTCCTTGATCACCCCGCGGACCATCTTGCCAAAGGCCCGGTCCTTCACGCGCCGCTGCTGCAGGCTGGCCGAGTTGAACTCGTCTTCAGCCTTCAGCTTGCGCCAGCGGGCAAGACGCGGCGCGTCGAGCACGCCGTCGTCGATCGCCGCGCGCACCGCGCAGCCCGGCTCGGTCTCATGCCCGCAGTTGCGGAACCGGCAGCCCGCCGCCAGTTCCTCGATATCCTCGAAAACCTCGGCGATCCCCGCGGCGACATCGGTCAGTTGCAGCTCGCGCATCCCCGGCGTGTCGAGCAGCAGGCAGCCGCCCGGCACCGGGTGCAGCTCACGGTGGGTGGTGGTGTGGCGCCCCTTGGCGTCGTCCTCGCGGATGCCCTGCGTGGCCACGTGCTGCGCGCCCGAGAGCGCATTGGTCAGCGTCGACTTGCCAACGCCCGAGGAGCCGACAAAGCCCACCGTCCGCCCAGGCTTGCACCAATCGGCCAGCGCTTGAGCAGGCGCGCCACCGCGGGCGTCGAGCGCCACCACCTGCACCCGGTCCGACAGGCCTCGTGCCTCCTCCACGTAGGGCGCCGGGTCGTCCACGAGGTCGGTCTTGGTCAGCACGATCACCGGCTCGATCTCTGCATCGAAGGCCAGCGCGAGGTAACGCTCGAGCCGCGCGACGTTGAAATCCTGGTTGCAGGAGGTGACGATGAACAGCGTGTCGATATTTGCGGCGATGAGCTGGACCTGCCGGTCGTGTCCGGCGGCGCGCCGCTTGATCAGCGAGGCGCGTTCCAGCACCCGGCTCGACTTCGGCAGCGCGCGGTCGAGCAGCAGCCAGTCGCCCACCGTCGAGTCGGGTCCCGCCGGGATCAGCGTGTCGATTCCGTCTCCGGCCACGTGAAGCCCGCCGCGATGCACCGAGAGCACTCGGACGGGCGGCGTCTCGATCAGTGCCTCGGCGTCGATCTGCTGGGCGAAGAAATTCCTCCAGCCAAGCGCCTCGAGCGCCGAGAGCGCAGGGCGGGCCGGCTGCGGGGCATCGCCCTTGCCGGGAAGGAAAGCTGAATAGTCTCGGACCATGAGGTGTCCCGCTGCGGGAGGAAGACGGAGAGGCCCAGAATGCCACAGCCGCGCAGGGGGGCAAAGCCCCAGGCACGCTTCTGCCCCAGCGGAATGCGGCGCAGAAGAGTGTTTCTGCGTTCGCGGGCGCGCCGTCGATCAGGCGGTGATGATGTCGATGAACGGCAGGTTGCCCGCAGTCAGCCCGGCATCAACCGGCAGGACCGCGCCGGTGATGCCGCTCGCCATCGGCGAGGCGAGGAAAATCGCGGCCTTGGCCACCTCCTCGGGGCTGACCAGCCGGCCCAGCGGGTAGAGCGCGGTGACCTTCGCGAAGATATCAGGCTGGCGGGCCTTGCGCTCGTCCCAGGCGGGCGTGTGCACCGACCCCGGCGCCACGACGTTGGCGCGCAGTCCATGCTTGCCCTCCTCGGTCGCAAGCGCCTTGGCCCAGGCGATGATCCCGGCCTTGGCCGCGGAATAGGCCGGGCTGCCGAAGTGGCTGATCCCGTTGACCGAGGCCACGAAGACCGCCGCCGCCCCCTCGGGCCGCCCTCGCAACGCCGGCAGCAGCGCGCGGCTGAACACCGCCGCGCCGGTGAAGTTGAGGTGCAGATCGTGCTGGATCACCGCCGTGTCGGTGTGGTCCAACAGATCGACGCGGGTGCCCCCAGCGTTGGAGATCAGAACATCCACCGGCGATTGCGCGATCTTCGCCGCCGCCGCCACGGTCTCGTCCGTGTCGGTGATGTCGAACTCAACCACCTCATCGGCCTGCAGGCCGCTTCCGGTGCGGTCGCAGGCGACCACATGCGCGCCCGCCTCCTTCAGCGCGGCCCTCATGGCGGTGCCGATGCCGCCCCCCGCCCCAGTCAGAACAACACGTTTTCCGCTCAGCAACATCTCAGGCTTCCTCGTCTTGGGCAGTTACGGCATCGAGCCCCAGTGGATCCGCCACCTTGGGCCAGAAATCGCTGCCCGCCTTCTGATAGGCGGTCAGCGCCGGTTTCGTCGGATAGGATGACGGGCTGTCCACGTGAATGATCCGCGAGGACACCGGATCGAACCCCGCATGGAAATGGTTGGTGGATTTGACCAGCAGGATTTCCTTTCCTGTGAAATCCACCCCTTGGTTGGAAAAGAGCGTCGGCTCGTAGGTCTGCGTCCGGCTGGAGATCAGAACGATGTCGATTTCGGTGCCGCGGATGCGGACGGTGGCCGAGCGGCCCAGCGTCACGCGGCTGGCACGGAAGCTCTGGTGACCCTCCTGCGCGAGGTGGAGGACCTCGATCTCGGCATCGATGGGCGGGCCAGCTTCCGCCCCAGCCTTGCCGCCGAAGCGCAGGCGCAGCGTCGCGCCGAGGCCCGCCGCATGGCAAAAGCCCACCGCCACAGGATCCCAGATCGCCCCCACGGCGACCCTGTCGACGGCGCGCGCCATCAGCGAGAGCAGCACGTAGGTGCCATCCCCCGCGCAGCCGCCGCCCGGATTGTCCCAGGTGTCGGCGATGGTGACGGGCATCGATGGATCGGCTTCGCGCACCGCGAGCGCGAGATCGATACCCTCCTCGTAGTCCAGGATCGGCATCGCGGTCTTGCCGCGCAATGCGTAGAGTTCCTCTCCCAGTTTTCGGGCCAGCGCCGCGCCCTCTTCCGGCGCATTGTCTGTGACCACCATGATCTTCGTGCCCATCTCGGGCACGTCGCCCGCCATGAATCCGTGGATGATCGAGCACGACAGGATCTTGCCCTGCCCCTCCAGCAGCTTCATCCGGTCGACGAAGCCGCGCATGGGTTCCTGGCTTGTCGGATAGAGGCCGATCATCTTGCAGTCGAAGGTCGAGATCACCGGGCGCACTTCTCCGCGCAGGGCCCGCAGGGCAAGGTCCACCACATGCGTACCGCGCTCCTGAAAATCGGTATGGGGGAACTCGAGGAAGGTCGCCGCCAGGTCGAGCTGCGCCACGCGCCTCCGCGTGAGATGGCTGTGCGGGTCAAACTCGGCAGCCACCAGCACCTCGGGGCCGACGATGGCGCGGACACGCTCGAGGAAATCGCCCTCGCAGTCGTCATAGCCCTGCGCCACCATCGCGCCATGCAGTCCGAACACCACGCCGTCCACCGGCATGGCCGCGCGCAGTTGGTCGAGGATCTCGTCGCGCAGTTCCTCGAAGGTTTCCCGCTTGATGAGTCCCGCAGGTTCCGCCCAGGTCGAACTTCCCTCAATCACCGTGAAGCCTTCGTCGCGGCCGCGCCGACGCAGGATCGGCACCGGCGAAGAGCAGAGCGTCGGGGTCTCGGGGTGCTCCCCCGGCCCGGCGTAGAAGGCCGCCTCGAAGGCCGCGCGATCGGTCGGCAGCGGCGAAAAGGTATTCGTTTCGGTGGCCAGAGACGCGGTAAACACCCTCACGCGGCGACCCTCCTTGCATTGTGGCGGACCGGCGCGGGTCCGCTTTTGTGAAGTCCTGTCGCCGCGCGCCGGGTCATCCGCTCAGGCCGCGTCGCGCGACGGCGCGCGCAGGGCGAGGATGGCTGCGCCCACGAGGCCGGGTTCGGTGCGGCATTGCGCCTGCACCACCAGCGGCTCGGAGGGTTTCGCCAGCGTCAGCGGCCGTGTGGCCTCGTCGAGCGCCGCGATCAGCGCGGCATCGTTCGCCAGCCCGCCACCCGCGGCGACCACGGTGGCGCCGGTCATGTTGACCACCATGGCCAAGGGGCCCGAGAGCAGCTCCAGCCAGGCAGCCACGGTCTTCGATGCGCCCGCATCCCCCGCGTGCCAGCGCGCGAGGATCTCGGTCGAGGGCAGTTCCGTCCCGGCAATGTCGCGGTGCAGCCGCTCGATGCCGCGCGCCGAGCAGGTGGCATCGAGGCAGCCGTTCAGGCCGCAGCCACACTGGTAGGATGGCAGCGGCGTGTCGAGGCAGTCGAGCAGGCGTTTGGCCACTGGTCCGTGCCCCCATTCGCCCGCGTAGCCGCTGCCCGCGCCGATCAGCCGCCCCCCGGCGACGAGCCCGCCGCCGACGCCGGTGCCGATGATCGCCCCGAAGACCACGTCATGCCCGCTCCCGGCCCCCACGGCAGCCTCGGCAAGCGCGAAGCAATCGGCGTCATTTGCCACGAGCACTTCGACCCCCAGCAGCGCCGTGAGCTCGGGCGCCAGGCGGCGTCCGGTCAGGCAGGGGATATTCGCGACGGTGGCCCGGCCGGTCTTCGGATCGACCACGCCCGCGATCGAGATGGCCACCCGCTCGGCCCTTCCCGCCGCCTCGGCGATGGCCTCGCTGAGGGTGGCCACGAAGGCATCGAAGTCATCCCCCGGCGTCGGACGGCGCGAGAGCGCGCGCACGTCATGAATGCTGGTCGCCACGGCGCTTTTCACCGATGTGCCGCCGATATCGAAACAGACGATCATGCCGCCACCTCATCGCCCCACGGGCTGCCGCCGATCCAGACGTCCTGCAACGCAAGGTCTCGATCGAGAACCAGGAAATCTGCGCGACCGCCCTCGGCAAGACACCCGACGTCGGACAATCCTGCGGCCTGTGCGGGATAGAGCGTCGCCATGCGCAGCGCCTCGTCGAGCGGCAGTTCCAGTGCCGCGACGCAGTAGCGCAGCGCCTCCAGCATCGAGATGTCCGCCCCTGCCAGCGTACCGTCGGCCAGCGTCAGGCGCCCGCCCGCGCGGTAGATGGTGCGGCCGTTGAGGGTGATTTCGGTCAGGTCCGAGCCCGTCGCTGCCATCGCGTCCGAGACGAGGAACACATGCCCCGGCCCGCGCTTGCCGCGCAGCGCGACCCGCATGGCCACGTCGCTGACATGGTGCCCGTCGGCGATCAGCCCGCAACTCACCGCGCCCGCGTCCAGTGCCGCGCCGACCAGACCCGGAGCGCGGTGGCCCATCTGGCTCATCGCGTTGAAAAGATGCGTCGCCATGCTCGCCCCGGCGGCGAAATAGCGCGCGGCGGTCTCGGCACTGCAGTCGCTGTGCCCGAGCGAGACTTGCACGCCCCCGCCGACCAGCCGCGCAACCTGCTCGACCGTCGCCGCCTCGGGCGCCAGCGTCACCAGCAGATGACCGCAGCTGCCCTTTGCCGCGAGGATGCGCTGCAGATCGGCCTCCTCCATGGGGCGCACCAAGTCCTCTGCGTGGGTGCCCTTGCGGCGCGGATCGAGGTGCGGCCCCTCGAGATGAAGACCCGCGAGCCCCAGCTGCCCCGCGGCATGCGCCGCAGCACAGGCCGCGAGCGCCTGCGAGGTCTTCTCTGCCGTGTCGGTGATCAGCGTGGCGAGGATCGAGGTGGTCCCGAGCGCCCGGTGCGCGGCGCAGATCGCCGCCAGCCCCGCGGCGCTCGTGGTGTCGTTGAACTGCACCCCGCCGCCGCCGTTGACCTGCAGGTCGACGAGACCCGGCACGATCAGCTCGACCTCTGCCGCCTTGCCGGGAATCACCCCGGTCACTTTCCCGTTCGCAAAGCTCACCGCAGCGGTCTCATGCCAGTCCCAACCGTCGAAAACCCGGCGCGCGACCGGGGAAATCCCTGTCCTCATGCGCTCCGGGGCTCCGCAGGGCCGCACAGGGGGAGCGCGGCCTGAGCCGCTCGCCCGCATCTGAGGCAGGAACTGAAAATGAATTTCACCATAGTCGCTGTCTTTCGCATTTTTATATTGACTGTCACGAAACTGACCCACAGTCTACGAAAATAAATTACGTAAACCGGCGACAGCCCCGCGTCACCCACCGTCGCGGAAGGCACCCTCGCCCGGGAAAAGAACAGGGATCGAGAATGAAAGTCGGCATCGTCGGGCTTGGGTACCGTCTAGGCTACCTGAGCCAGGTCTTCACGCAAATGCATCCTGATTTCGAGATCGCTGGCTACGTCGATCCCGCCCCTGCGGGCATGGGTCTTCTGGAGCAAAAGGGCATCTCCGCAGGCACCCCGTACGCGACAGTGCAGGAGCTGCTCAAGGCCGAAGACCTCGACCTGCTGATGGTGGGCTCGCCCAACTGCATGCACCTCGAGCACATCCGCGCCGGTTTCGAGGCAGGCGTGAAGGTGTTTTCCGAAAAGCCCGTCGTCACCACCAAGGACGACAGCTTCGAGATGGCGCGGCTGCTCGCGACATACGGCGTCGAGAACCTTCTGGTCGGCCTCGTGCTGCGCTACGCCCCTCTCTACACTGACCTGCGCGCGGCGCAGGCGCGCGGCGAGCTCGGCGATGTGGTCTCGATCGAGGCCAGCGAGCACATCCCCCCCTACCACGGCGCCTTCTTCATGCGCGACTGGCGGCGCTACGACCGCTGGGCCGGCGGGTTCATGCTCGAGAAATGCTGCCACGACATCGACCTCTATAATGGCGTCATCGGCGCCCGCCCCGAGCGGGTGAGCAGTTTCGGCGGCCGCCGCACCTTCGTGCCCGCGAACGATCCGCGCAACCGGGGCATCAATGATCTCGGGGTCTACAGCCAGAAGCCTTCGGGCTGGAACGGCACCGACAAGGTCTTCGACAGCGACGCCGAGATCATCGACTACCAGGTGGCCATCGTCGAATACGAGAACGGCGCCGCGCTGAACTTCCACACCAACCTCAACGTGCCCGACGATTTTCGCCGTTTCGCGGTGATCGGCACCCGCGGCATGGCCGAAGGAGACTTCGTCCGCGGCTTTCTCAATGTCACCGACAGCCACACCCGCCAGCCACTCGAGCGCAAGACCTACCAGGCCAGCGACCTCTCGCAGCACTACGGCGCGGACGAGGAGATGGCCAAGGGCGTCATCGCCTCGGTGCTGACCGGTGCGACACAGCCCGTCTCGGTGCTCGACGCGCTCGAGGCGGGGCTGCTCGCCATGGCAATGGACGAGGCCCGCGCCAAGCGCACGGTCATCGAGATGTCGCGCACCTGGGATCTCTACGACGAGGCCCTCACCGCCAAGGTTCCGGCCTGATGAGCGCACAGAAGTCCGCCGTCATCTTTGCCTGGATCCTGCTGGTCCCCGCTCTGGCCTATGTGTCCGCCATTGTCGTCTACCCGCTGCTGCAGACCGTGAACCTGTCGTTCACCGACGCCTCGCTGCGCCGCACCACGAATTACATCGGCTGGGAGAACTATGCGAAGATCTTCGACGCCGAGTTCGCCACGATCATCGGCCGGACCTTCCTTTGGACCTTCCTCTCGGTCTCGATCAAGATGATCATCGGCACCGGCGGGGCGATGCTGCTCAATGCCGCGCTGCCCGGCCGCGCGCTCTTCCGCATCCTGACCATGCCGCCCTGGATCGTGCCGATGGCCATCGGCATCTTCATGTGGGGCTGGATGTACAACGGCCAGTTCGGCATGATCTCGGGCCTGCTGCAGCGCTTTGGGCTGGTCGACGGGCCGGTCGCCTTCCTCGCCTACGGCCACACTGCGTTCTGGGCGACGATCATCACCGACGTGTGGATCGGTGTGCCGATGGTGACCATGTACATGCTCGCCGCCGTGCAATCGGTGCCGCAGGACCTGCACGAGGCCGCCTGGACCGATGGCGCGAGCCGTCTCTACCGGATGCGCAGGATCACCCTGCCGATGATCTTCCCGGCGGCGATCACCATGTCGATGATCTCGCTGATCTCGACCTTCAACTCGTTCGATCCGATCTGGATCCTGACCCAGGGCGGCCCCTCGGGCTCGACCACCACGATGATCATCGACACCTATTCGACCGCGCTCGGCTCCAAGAAGTTCGGCGAGGGTGCGGCGAGAGCGGTGGTGATCTGCCTGTTCCTGTCGGCCTTTGCCCTGCTCTACTTCCGCGCCGTCACCAAGCTGTCGAGGAGGATGACCACATGATGAAGAAAAACGCCATGATCGACCGCTACCGCTGGTGGGAAGTGGTCCTGATGTACTGCGGCATCTTCGTGTTCCTCTTCTTCGTGCTGGCGCCCTTCATCGAGGGCTTCCTGGTCTCGCTGAAGCCGCTGGGCCTGCTTTTCTCGACGCCCTACAAGTTCCTGCCAGAGAACGGCTCATTCAAGGCCTACTTCACCATGTGGGAGAGCGTGCCCGAGTTCGGCCGCTACATCTTCAACTCCTTCTTCATCTCGACGGTGATCACCGTGGTTGTGCTGCTGCTTGTGGTGCCCGCGTCGTATGCCTTTGCCCGGATCAGCTTTCGCGGCTCGGGCACGCTGCTCGGCGCCTTCCTGGCGGTGAACATGTTCTCGGGCGCGGTGCTGCTCATCCCGCTGTTCCGGTTGATGCGCGCCTACGGCATGCTCAACACCTACTGGGCGATGATCGTGCCCGGCGTGGCCTTCCTGATCCCTACGGCGATCTGGCTGCTCTCGACCTACATGCGCCGCATCCCGCGCGAGCTGGACGAGGCCGCCTATGTCGATGGTGCCAGCCATTTCTACATCCTGCGCCGGGTGATCCTGCCGCTGGCGATGCCGGGCATCACCGTGGTCGCCATCACCACCTTCATCGGTGCCTACGCGCAGCAATTCATCTTCGCGCTGACCTTCAACTCCAAGACGGAATTCATGCCGCTGCCCATCGGCCTTTACGCCTACTTCGGGCGCCAGGAGGTGATCTGGAACGAGCTCATGGCCGCGAGCTTCGTCGGCATTGCCCCGGCGATGATCCTGATCTTCGCGCTGCAACGCTACCTCGTCGCCGGCCTCACCGCCGGGGCGGTAAAGCAGTAGGCCGCGCAAGACCCGGCGTCCGCGCCGCGCGCGCGGAGGCCCTCCATGGCCCCCGAGGGAGGGGGTGACCGGCGGCTCCCGCACGAGGGGGCAGCCGAAGACCGCCCCGGGACAGGGGAGCCAGAAAGGCCCGCCGCACAAGCGGCAAGAAACGGCCCCGCCCGACAGGGCACCAACAGGAGAGAACAGGAATGACCAAGACCCTTCTTCGCACCGGCGCCGCGCTCGTCGCGCTGACCGCCGCGATGCCCGCCATGGCCGAAGAGATCACCATGATTGTCTGCGGCGACACGATGAACCCGGTCCAGCAGAAATACATCGACCAGTGGGAAGCCCAGAACGAAGGCTGGACCGTCGCCCCAGAAGTCGTCGGCTGGGGCCAGTGCCAGGACAAGGTGACCACGCTCGCCGTCGCAGGCACCCCCGTGGGGATCGCCTACGTCGGCTCGCGCACGCTGAAGGAATTCGCCGAGTTCGGCCTGATCGAGCCGGTGCCGATGAGCGACGAGGAAAAGGCCTCCTACTACCCCAACGTGGTCGACACCGTGACCTACCAGGGTGAGCAGTGGGGCGTTCCGGTCGCCTTCTCGACCAAGGCCTTCTACTGGAACAAGGATCTCTTCAAGGAAGCCGGCCTCGATCCGGAAAGCCCGCCAAAGACCTGGGCCGAGGTCATCGACGCCGCCAAGGCCGTCACCGAGAACACCGACAGCGCCGGCTTCGGCCTTGTCGCCAAAACTTTCGACAATACCATGCACCAGTTCCTGCATTGGGTGTATACCAACAACGGCCAGGTCGTGGACGCCGAGGGCAACATCGTGCTGGACTCGCCCCAGAACCTCGCGGCGCTGGAAGCCTACAAGGCGCTGGTGCCCTACTCGGAGGAAGGCCCGACCGCCTACGAGCAGAACGAGGTCCGCGCGATCTTCCTCGATGGCGGGGTGGCGATGATGCACGCCTCGATCGGCGCTGTCTCGCGCCTGCAGGACACCGACATCAACTGGGGCGTGGCCAACCTGCCGCTCGGCCCGGACGCCCAAGGCCCGGGCACGCTGCTGATCACCGACAGCCTCGCCGTCTTCTCCGGCACCGGCTACGAGGAGCAGGCCACGGACCTGGCCAAGTTCCTCACCGCGCCGGAAGCACAGGAGGAATATGACCTTGCCGAGGGTCTGACCCCGCTGCGACCCTCCGCCAAGATCGACGCGCTGGTCGCCGAGACCCCCTACTGGGCGCCCTATATCGACGGCATCGAGTTCGGTGGTCCGGAGCCGCTCTTCACGGACTACCGCGGCTTCCAGAACGTCATGATCGAGATGGTGCAATCCGTGGTCACCGGCGCGGCAGAGCCCGCCGACGCGCTGGCCAAGGCTGACGCCGCGCTCAAAGAGCTCGAGTGACCCAGCGCTGATTGATCCGAGCCCGCATGGGTTCTCATGGTCCGGACCTTCGGGTCCGGACCGCTTGAATAGGAAAGGACTTTCCCTTGGGACAGCTTGCCCTGAGCGGTGTGAAGAAACGCTTCAACAAATTTGAGGTCATCCATGGGATCGACCTCGACATCCGGGATGGCGAATTCGTCGTCTTCGTCGGGCCTTCGGGGTGCGGCAAGTCCACGCTGCTGCGGATGATCTGCGGGCTGGAAGAGATCACCGAGGGCGCATGCACGATCGACGGGATCCGCGTCAACGACCTGCCGCCGGTCAAGCGCGGCATCGCCATGGTATTCCAATCCTACGCGCTTTATCCGCATATGTCGGTCTTCGAGAACATTGCCTTTCCGCTGCGCGTCGAGAAGCTCCCCGAGGCCGAGATCAAGGAGCGCGTGATGCGCGCGGCGCGGGTGCTGCAACTGGAGAACCGGCTGCAGCAGAAGCCGGGCAACCTCTCTGGCGGACAGCGCCAGAGGGTCGCCATCGGCCGGGCCATCGTGCGTCAGCCGTCGATCTTCCTGTTTGACGAGCCGCTGTCGAACCTCGACGCTGCGCTGCGCGCCGAGATGCGCATCGAGCTGACCGCGCTGCACCAGAAACTCAAGGCGACGATGATCTACGTCACACACGATCAGGTCGAGGCGATGACCATGGCCGACCGCATCGTGGTGCTCGACGGCGGCAGCATCAGCCAGGTCGGCGCGCCGCTCGAACTTTACCACAAGCCTGACAACCTGTTCGTCGCGGGCTTCATTGGCAACCCGCGGATGAACTTCCTCCCCGGCACCTGCACGAGGGTCGGTCCCGAGGGCGCCACGGTGAGTCTGAACACTGGCGGCACGATCACCGTGCCGGTCGAGGCGCCCCGCAGTCTCGAAGGCCACCAGATCACATTGGGCATCCGCCCCGAGCACCTGAGCCAGGCCGGCGGCGATCTGTCGATCGACGTGATCCCGAATGTCGTCGAACGGCTGGGAGTGAACACCGTGGCCTATGCCGAACTCGAGGGCGTGGGCACGATCTCGGCCTTGCTGCCCGGATCCTCTCCGGTGGCCCCGGAGACACCCGCGACGCTCTCTTTCCTCGCCGCCGACTGCCACCTCTTTGACGCCGACGGCATGGCCCTCACGCGCAAGGTCGACAGCTCGATGCCGATCCCGGCAGCGGCCACCGCCTGAGGCACCTTGGCGGGCTCACTCACGGGCTGTTCGCAGATAGAAACAAAAATGCCCTCGCGCAGATCGCGGGGGCATTTTCTTCATTATGGAGCTCGCTCATAGACCGCTCGGGAGCCGAGGGGTTCCTGGCTCACCAGACGGTGCCGCGCGCCGCCACCTTAAGCACCCGGGTGACCTTCTCGCCGTCGTGGAAGACCATCCGGTCGAAGAGATTGGTGACCACACAGGTGTGGTTCGGGATCACGCGCAGCACCTCGCCCACCTTGGGCCCCTCGCCCGCGATTCCCGACAGGTTCACCACGCCGTGCTCTTCCGACAGACCGGTGATCCGCGCACCGGGGTATTCGACGATCATCCCGTGATCCTGAAAGCCGAGCAAATCAGAGGTCAGCGCCTTGGAGCCCGCGTCGATCACCGCACGATCCGGCGTCGGGCGCGAAACCACGGTGACGAGAATATGCATGGCGCACTCATCGAGGCTGGCATGCCCCGCGCGCACCATCGCACGGTCGTTGTAGACATAGGTCCCCGCGCGGTGCTCGGTCGCCGAAGGGATGTCCCCCGCCGCAAAGAAATCCGGAGTGCCGCCGACGGTCACCGCAGGACAGCCGAGCCCAGCATTGTCCAGAAGCGCCTTGGCCGAGGATACGAAACCCTCGACCGCCGCGGCCCCGCCGGGCGCCGGGTAGGTCATCAGACCGCCGAAGCGAAGCCCGCCGGCCGCCGCGATCTCGGCGGCGAGCGCCGCCGCGGCCGACGGCGTCTGCACGCCGCAGCGCCCGCCGCCGGTGTCGCATTCGACCAGCACCGTCAGCGGCGCATCGGCGCAGAAAGTGGCGGCGAGCCCGGCCACGACCTCAAAACTGTCCGCCGTAACCGCAAGACGCGCCACACGCGCCTTCAGCGCCTTGAGCCGCGCCAGCCTTGCCGCGCCGAGGATGTTGTAGGTGATCAGGATGTCGTCGAAGCCGGCCTCGGCGAAGACCTCTGCCTCGGTCACCTTCTGGCAGTTGATCCCCACCGCCCCTGCCTCGAGCTGCGCGCGCGCGACCTCGGGCAGCTTGTGCGTCTTGATATGCGGGCGGAAAGCTCGGCCGAGCCTGTCCATAAATTCCTGCGCGCGGGCGATGTTGGCCGCCATGCGCGCCTCGTCGATGACCGGCAGCGGGGTCAGCAGTTCGGAAAGCGGCGCGCCGGGCGCCGGCCAGATGTTCGCGAGATCCGGCATCAGTGCCCCGCGTAAGGCAGGTAGCCCACGAAGCCGGCGATTTTCCAGCCGTTCGCGGTCTCGCGACAGGTGTATAGCGTCTGCCACAGCAGCCGATCCTCGCCCCCATCGGCACGCTTGAGGATCCCGTCGAACTTCTTGCGCACCAGCGCCACAGGGCCGTCAACCTCGATCTCCTCGAGCTTGGTGGCGCGGAAGATGCCGGCGCGGGGGTCCTCGGCGTAGTCGGTCCTCTGCCCCTCCGCGGCCTGCCGCAGCCATTCGTCGCGATAAGCCTCGAGCGAGGCGAAGGAGAGCGTCCACGTCTGCGGATCGGGATTGAAATTTCCGTTCATCCCGATGAAATTCTCGGAGAGGAAATCGCCCTCGATCATCCCCCAGTCGGCTCCAATGAAGGCATCGATGTCGCGCGGCACCAGCATCTCCCAGATGGCGTGGCGGGCGCTGTCCTCGGGCGCAAAGGGGTTCTGCATCGGATCACGCATCTCGGCGGCCTCATTCCGTATCATGTTGCAAATTATTTTCGTGGATTACCGAAAACGCTGGCCACTTTTCCGCCCGCATGCGAAAGTGTCAACGAAAATAAGAAAATGATTTTCGGACAAGAGCAAAATCCGCGCACCTTCGGCTCTGTGGAGTGTCCTGTCCGATGGAACCTTCGAGGGGGTCGGCCCATGGATATCTTTGCAACGCTGATGCAGGAAGGGCTGAAGCTCTCACAGTCCGAGCAGCGCATCGCCGACCTTGTGCTGAAGGACATCGACTTCGCCACCAATGCCTCGATCACCGACCTCGCCGCAAGGGCCGAAGTGTCGCCCCCCACCGTGACCCGCTTCTGCCGCCGGCTCGGCTGCAACTCCTTCTCGGATTTCAAGGTCACCCTGGCCAAGTCCTCCTACGTCGGGCTGCGCTACCTGCGCCCGGAGGCAAAGTCCTCGACCCCTTCGGAGGTGGCCGAAGACATTGTGACCAAGGCCCAGAAAGCGCTCTTCATGATGCATGACGCGCTCGACATGGCAGCCATGGAGCGCGCCGCGGAAACCCTCTCGCGGGCCGAGATGATCTATGCCTTCGGCTCGGGCGGCAACTCGTCGATGATCGTCAACGAGATGCAGAACCGCCTGTTCCGCCTCGGCGCGCGGATCACCACCTCCACCGACCACGGCATGCAGATGATGCAGGCCTCGGCGGTGACGCAGCGGGACGTGGTGTTCGGCTCGTCCTTCTCGGGGCGCAACGCCGAGCTGGTGCGCGCCTTCGGTCTTGCCCGCGATCAGGGAGCGACGACCATCGCGCTCACCCAGTCCGGCTCTCCGGTGTCCGAGGCCGCCGACGTGGTGCTGTCGGTGGTCCTTCCCGAGGGCGAGAACATCTTCCGCCCCACCTCGACCCGCTACGCCATGCTGGCCGTCGTCGACATCCTTGCGAACCTCGTCGCCTACACCAACCGGACCGAGAGCGCCGCCACCCTGCGCCGGATCAAGGAGAGCCTGATCCGCCACCGGGACGGCGACGACCGACAGCTTCTGGGCGACTGAGCCCCTCCTCAAGAGGTCGCGCCAAAGCGGCCCCCTCCGCAACGCCAGACCAACAGGCCCGACCACCATGACCCCGAAGAAACGGATCGCCGTCGGCGGCATCCATACCGAATGCTCGACCTACAACCCGGTGCTCATCCGCGCAGAGGATTTCACGGTGATGCGCGGCGCGGAGCTGACCGCCTCGGCCTATTTCGCCTTCCTGCCGCAGGACGACGTCGAGATCCTGCCGCTGCTGCACGCCCGCGCCGTCCCCGGCGGGCCGGTGGACCGTCCGGCTTACGAGGGCTTCAAGTCCGACCTGCTGTCCCGGCTCGAGGCGGCGCTGCCGCTCGACGGCGTCTACCTCGCCATGCATGGCGCGATGCACGTGGACGGCATGTGGGACGCCGAGGGCGACTGGATCAAGGCGGTGCGCGATCTTGTCGGCCCCGAAGTGCCGATCTCGGTCAGCTACGACCTGCACGGCAACGTCAGCCAGCGGATCATCGACCAGATCGACATGTTCGCCGCCTATCGCACCGCGCCGCATATCGACGTGACCGAGACCATGCAGCGCGCCTGGGAGATGCTGCTGCGCTGCCTGCGGAGCGGCGAGCGACCCTTTGTCACCTGGGCGAAGATCCCGGTACTGATGCCCGGCGAACGCTCTTCGACCGAGGATGAGCCCGCCAAGTCGCTCTATGCCGCCCTGCCTGCCCATGACCGGCGCCCCGGCATCTGGTCCGCCGACCAGATGGTGGGCTACGTCTGGGCCGACGAGCCGCGCGGCACCGCCGCCGCCATCGTCACCGCCACCGATGCCGCCGAGGCTGAGGCCGTCGCCAGCGAATTGGCGCGGGCCTACTGGGATGCGCGCGGCGCCTTTGCCTTCGGCCCGATCACCGGCCCGCTGGGCGAGATGCTGGATATCGCCGCCAAGGCGAGCACCTCGCCAGTGATCCTCGCCGAGAGCGGCGACAACCCCACCGGCGGAGGAGTGGGTGACAACGGGTTGGTGCTTAAGGCGCTGATCGAACGGGACTGGCAGGACGCGCTGATCGCCGGGATCACCGATCCCGAGGCGGTCGCGGCGTGCTTCGCCGCCGGGGTCGGCGCCGAACTGGAGCTTACCGTCGGCGCGAAGCTCGACCCGGCAGGCACCTCGGCCACCGCGCGATTCACCGTGATGACCCTCGTGGAGGGCGCCGGCGGCGCCTTTGCCCAGGCAGTGGTGAGGACCGGGGGTATCACCCTCGTGCTCGCCGCGCGGCGCCGGCCCTACCACAACTTCGAGGACTTCGAACTGCTCGGCCTTGACCCGCGCAAGGTCGGCCTGCTGGTGGTAAAATCGGGGTACCTGTCGCCGGATCTCGCGCCAATCGCCAACCCGAACCTCATGGCGTTGACCGATGGCGTGGTGAACCAGGACATCCCGCGCCTCGAGAGCCACCACCGCGCACCGGGCCTCTACCCCTGGGACACAAAGGCCACCTTCACGCCCGCTCCCACCCGCTCGGCCCGCGCCTGAGCTGACAGCACCTCAGGCCCCTCGGCGCATGGAGCCGCGCCGAGGAGCCTTCCGTTCCGCCTCGGCCCGCGGGCCGCATCCCTCCGAGAGCCCGATGTTCCACATCCTCAAATCGCTCCGCGCCTCGCAGGGCCTGCGGGCCTGCGCAGCGGCGGTCTTTTTCTGCGGCATCGCCGCGGCCTCGACCGCGCCCTACAAATCGGTGGTGGCGATCCGCGAGCTTGGCCTCTCGGACGGCGCCTTCTCGGCGCTCACCCTGACGGCGGCGATCATCAACGTGCTGGCCTCGATCTACCTCGGCATGCTGGCGGACCGCGATACGGGCTACCGCAAGTTGCTGATGTGGCTCGCCGCGATCGGCATCGCCGGCTATGCGGCGATCTTCCTCTTCCCGCAGCCCGCAGTCTTCGTGCTCGCGCTGCTGCTGCCCGTGTCGATCTTCAGCGGGCTGACGCCCATGCTCTTCGCAGCCGGGCGGGTGTTTTCCGACGGGCTGCCGCGTGCCGACCGCGCCGCCATGTCCTCGGTCCTGCGCGGCATGGTCTCGGCGGCCTGGATCCTCGTGCCCGGGGTGCTGGGTTTTGCACTCGCCGGGCGCGGCTCGATGCTGCCTGCCTTCCTCGTCGCGGCGCTGGCCGCCACGGCTGTGCTGATCGTGCTTAAACTCGCCATGCCCCGCGGCGGCAGCGGCGATCCGGCAAAGCGGCCGCCGAAGGTCTCGCTGCTCGGCGCCTTTGGGCTGCTGGCGCGCCCCGCGGTGACCCTGCGCGTGGTCGGAACCGCCGCGATCACCTCGGCGATCCACGTGCATGCCGCCGTCATGCCGCTGATCATGACCGGCCGCGCCGGGGGCACCAACGGCGACGTTGGCATCACCGTCGGCATCGTCGCGGGCATGGAACTGCTCTTCTTGCTCGGCTGGGCGCGGGTCACACGCCACATCTCTACGGTCACCACGCTGGCCGTCGCCATGGCGCTCTATACCGGCTATCTGGGCACCATCGCTCTGGCAACCTCGCCCGGCATGATCATCGCCGGCGCCTTTCTCGGAGGCACCGCGGCCTCGGCGCTGATCACCTTGCCGCTCGGCTACCTTCAGGAGCTGATCGCGGACCGCCCCGGTCTTTCGGCCTCGCTGATCTCGCTGAACCTCTTTCTTGCAGGCGCCATCGCCGCCGGGCTTTTCGGCTTCGGCACCAGTATCGCCAGCTATTCCACGGTCGCCTTCATGGGCATTGCCGTCGGGCTTGCCGGGGCGCTCGGCCTCGTGGCACTGGAACGCTGGCACCCGCTCACATCCGCCGCCGCAGAGGAGAGGCCATGACCCGCACCCTGGAGATTTGTGTCGACAGCCCCGCTGGCCTTGCCGCCGCCGTCGAAGGCGGTGCGGACCGCATCGAGCTCTGCTCGGCGCTGGCGCTTGGTGGCCTGACGCCGACGCAAGGGCTGATACACCTTGCCGCCCGTGCGCCGATCCCGGTTGTGGCAATGATCCGCCCCCGTGCCGGAGGCTTCGAGTGGAGCGAGGATGAGCTCGTCGCGATGGAAGTCGAGATCGCCGCCGTCGCGCGCGCGGGCCTCGCGGGCGTGGTGATCGGTGCGACGCGCTCCGACGCGGGCACCGTGACGCTCGACCTTCCCGTCCTGCAGCGACTGGTTGCGGCGGCAAAGGGGCTCGATCTCACACTGCACCGCTGCATCGACCTCATCGAAGACGCGTTCGAAGCCATCGACCAGGCGGCAGAGCTCGGCATCTCGCGCATTCTAAGCTCGGGAGGCGCGCTGTCGGCCGTTGAAGGCATCGCGCGCCTGCAGGAAATGACCGCGCACGCCGCGGGCCGGCTGAGCATCATGCCCGGCGCCGGGATCTCTGCCGCCACCCTCCCCGGCCTGCTCGCGGCTCTCGATCCGAGCGACGTGCATGCCTCCGCCTCGCAGCCCGATCCCGCAAGCGGCGCCATTGCCCGCTTTGGCTTCCAGACCGAGGCGGCACGGCGCACCGATGCCGCCACCGTGGCCGGGCTAAAACGCCTGCTCGAGGACCACAAAGGGCGGCCCTAGGGCCGCCCTCTCCCCGTGACCGGCAGTCGCCTCACTCGGGGTGCACATCCAGATAGTAGTCGAAGAGCTCCAGCTCGCTCGCCGCAGCCCGGTCGAGGACCAGCGTCGCATGGCGGTGCATCTGCAGGACACTTCCCGGCCAGCGCGCCGAGACCGGCCCCTCGACGACCTGCGCCACCGCCCGCGCCTTGGCCGCGCCGGTCGCGACCAGCAACACCTCGCGCGCCCGCATGATCGTGCCGATGCCCATGGTGATCGCCAGTCGCGGCGGTTCCTCGCCCTCGGGGAAGTAACGGCTGTTGGCCTCGCGAGTCGAACGCTCCAGCGTCTTCAGCCGGGTGATCGAGCTGAGGCTCGAGGTCGGCTCGTTGAAGCCGATGTGGCCGTTCAGCCCCAGCCCCAGCAACTGCAGGTCGATGTCGCCCGCCGCGACGATAGCCGCCTCGTAGCGCGCCGCCTCGGCCTCCGCATCC
Source organism: Salipiger sp. PrR003 (assembly GCF_010500785.1). NCBI lineage: Bacteria > Pseudomonadati > Pseudomonadota > Alphaproteobacteria > Rhodobacterales > Roseobacteraceae > Salipiger > Salipiger sp. PrR003. The sequence goes on along the minus strand of NZ_JAAGOV010000109.1, from coordinate 87,730 downwards.
GCGGCCTCGCCCATGGGCAGATGCGCCGCGTCTGGCTCGATGTCGATCTGGTCGAAGAGCTTCTCGGCCATGTAGCGGCGGTAGGAACAGGGATGATCGCCCGAAAGCCCGACGTATTCGTCGAGGTTGAAGCTCTGCGCTCCGGCAAAGGAGGCGCGTCCGGCGCGGTGCAGCGCAATCAGCTTCTCGTAAACCGCCTCCATCGTGCCGCCCGTGGCGAGGCCCAGCACCGAGGCGGGCTTGGCGGTGAGCTGCGCGGCAATGATCTCGGCGGCGCGCACCGCTGCCGCCGCGGCATCCCCAAGGATCAGGATCTTCACCGCGGCTCAGGCCTTCAGAGGGTTGTAGGCGATCACGTCCATCTCGACCTTGGCATCAACCATCAGCGGCGATTCCACCGTCGAGCGGGCTGGCGGGTGAATGCTGAAGTGCTTCTTGAAGACCGCGTTGAAGGACGAGAAGTCCCGCGCGTCATCAAGCCAGACGCCGACTTTCACCACGTGCTCGAGCCCGCAGCCCGCCAGCGCCAAGACCTCCTTGAGGTTCTCGATCACCACTTCGGTCTGAACGGCGATATTGCCCACCACCACCTCGCCGTCGCGCGTCGGCACCTGCCCCGAGACAAAGACGAAGTCCCCGGCGCGCACGGCCTTGGAAAAGGGGCGCTCCTGGCCGCCGGCCTGGGTGTCGGCGGCGTCCAGGCGCTGAATACCGGGAAGGGTCATGACGGGCACTCCACGAAATTGATTTTCTTTTTTCTGGCGCGAACATCGAAGTTAGGCAATAGATTCCTCGTGATTTGTGCGAATTTATGAAAGAAATTTCCAAACATCGCAGGAAGCCATGCGCCGGCTTGTCCGGGCACCCGATACAAGGACCCAGCCTTTCCATGACCGCTACGCCCACCGTCCCGCTCCCCTTTGCCCGCATCAGCCTCAAGTGGAGTATGATCGAAGCCCCTGGGCTGAGCATCGCCGAGACCTTCGCCATGCTCGCAGAACTGGGCTACGACGGGGTCGAAATCGACGCCCCGACGGACATGCCGCTGGACGAACTGCGCGGCGCCAGCGCCGCCAGCGGCGTCGCCCTGCCCGGGGTGATCAACGCGCGCCATTGGAGCCACCCGCTCTCGTCGCCCGACGCCGAGACCCGCGCCGCGGGTGTGCAGGGAATGATCGCAGCCCTTGAGACCGCGCGCACCATCGGCGCGGAAACCGTGCTGCTTGTGCCCGGTGCCGTCGGGCCTGAGGTCAGCTATGCCACCACCTGGGACCGCGCGGTCGCGGGACTCGAACAGCTCCTGCCCCATGCCGAGCGCACAGGCGTGCGCATCGCCATCGAGAACGTCTGGAACAACTTCCTGCTCAGCCCGCTCGAGGCCGCGGCCTTCCTCGATCGCTTCGATCACCCGTTGCTGGGCTGGTACCTCGACGTCGGCAACCTGCTGCGCAACGGCTATCCGACCGATTGGATCGAGGTGCTGGGCGCGCGCATCACCCGGGTCGATCTCAAGGAATTCAGCCGCGCCAAGATGGATGCGGAGGGGCCTTGGAAGGGTTTCGACGTCGAGCTTGGCGAGGGGGATTGCGATTGGGTCGCGGTGAACGCGGCGCTGCGCGGGGTCGGTTACAGCGGCTGGGCCTCGGTCGAGGTGCCGGGCGGCGGGCGCGCGCGGCTGGCAGAGATCCGGGAACGGGTCGAGGCGCTGCGCGGGCTCTGAGGGCGCGATCAAGACAAAGGGGCGCGCCGGACTCACAGGCGCGCCCCCTTCTCATGGGATCAGTGTCACGCGGCCAGTTCGGCCGTCACCTCGTCGAAGATGCGGATCACGTTGGCAAGCCCGGTGTCGCAGCCCATGAGCGTCGGCTCGTTTCCCTCGAACTCCAGCGAAACGTAGCCGTCATAGCCCGAGCTCAGGATGGCCCGGACGATCTCCCGCGTTTCCAGGTCGCCAAAGCCAAAAACCGTGCCGACGATGTGCCGCCCGCCCAGCGTCTCGAGCCAGCCCGGCCCCGGGTAGCGTTTGCGCAAGAGGAAGTCCTTCACGTGCACGAATCTCGCGATGTCGAGGCAGTTGCGCGTCGCCATCAGCGGATCCTCATCGACACAGAGGAAGTTGCCCACGTCCAGCGTCATGCGGAAGTTCGGGCTGTCCACCGCTTGCACGAGCCGGCGGCAGCGCTCGCTCGAATTCATCAGAAAGCCGTGGTTCTCAATGCTGGTCACCACGCCACGGCTCGTCGCATGCTCTGCCACCTCTAGGCAAGCCTCGACGATAACCGGGAAAAGCGCTTCGACCTGCACATAGCTCTCGGGACGCAGCGCCCAAGGGACCACATCGGTGCGCAGAAATCCCACGCCGATATCTGCGCAAAGATCGACGTAGCGCTTGGCCCTGTCGATCTGCGCCCGGCGCGTGGCCGCGTCCTCATCAATGAAGCTCGCCGGGATGCAGAGACCCGACAGGGCAACGCCTGAATTTTCGGCAGCCGCCTCGAGCCGCCGCCGGGTTTCTGCGTCCTCGTAGAGCTCGTATTCCATCATGGTCTCGGGGCTCTGGCCGACGGTCATCGTGGCCAGTTCCATATGCGTTCCCCCCGAGGCGGCGATTTGCTCGAACACCCCCTCAAGGCTGATCTCCTGGCGCCGCAGCAGCGGCTGGAAACTGTAGGAACTGATGCCGAATTGCATGGCAAATCCTTATTTTCACTTGGGAACGGAGGCGCCACGCTGGGTTGGACAGGCGGCTTTTCGGGGACGCTAACATCCGAAAATATTTTACACAACCTTATTGACTTTGCGGCGCCGCCGAGCGTTCATGCGGTCAAAAATGAAAAGAATTTACGAAAAACCTCGTCCACCCCACGTCCCCCTGGAGGTCCGACCATGACGATCCTAGCCGCCGATGTTGTCATCGTGGGCAGTGGCCCGACCGGGTCCACCTATGCGCGGATCATCCGCCGCGACTGGCCCGAGGCGCGCATCCTCATGGTCGAGGCCGGCCCCAAGGCGACGCCCGAGATCGGCAGACATCTCGACAACCTGCCCGATGCCGCCCGCACCGAGGCGCAGCTTCTGGCGCAGGGTCCGAAACGCGGCGTGAGCTATGCGCCGATCACCCGTGACGAATGGGAGGCCCGCAAGGCCGGCAAGCATGATGCCTCGCTGCTGCGCCGCCCAGGCCTCTTCTTCGCCAATACCGACACGCCGGACGAGAGAGCCTTTGCCGGCTTTGCCGCCGCGTCGGTCGGCGGCATGGGGGTGCAATGGACCTCGGGCTGCCCGCATCCCTCGATGTCCGAGCGCGTGCCGTTTATCGACGCAGCCGAGATGGAGGCCGCGCTGCAGCTGGCCGACGCGTTGCTGGGCGCGAACAAGCATCCGTTCCCCGGGTGCAAGGGCTCCGAGGAAATGCGCCGCCGGCTTGGCGAGGTCTTCAACCCCGGTCGTCCCGAGGACCGCAAGGTGCAGCCCATGCCGCTGGCCTACACGGTCACCGAAGAAGGCGTCATAACCCATGGCACCGACCACATCCTCGGCGAGATGGTGACCGAGCCCGAGGAGATGTTCCGCATCCTGCCCGAGACCGCCTGCCGCCGGGTGCTGCATGAAAATGGCGTCGCCACCGGTGTCGAGCTGGTCAGCATGACCAACGGCGAGAGCTGGAAGGTCGAGGCGGGCACAGTGGTTGTCGCGGCGGATTCGCTGCACGGGCCGCAGCTGCTCTACGGATCGGGCATTCACCCCGAGGCGCTGGGGCGCGGCATCAACGACCACTATCTGATCAACCGCTTCTTCATCACCGATATCGAGGGCCCGCTCACCTCGATGTCCTGGATCCCGCGCGTCGACAGTGAAGATTTCCCCTTCTCGGTCACGATTCACGGCAACGATCCGGCAAAATTCCCATTCCCCGAAGAGATCGAGGGCACGCTGGTCGGCATGGGGCTCTTTGTCGCCGCCGACCCCCGGCCCGAGAACCGGATCATCTTCGACGAGGACAATCTCGACTGGAAGGGACTGCCGAGCTTCTCGATTCACGCGCCGGTCAACGAGGTCGACCAGGAACGCATCGAGATGGGCAAGGCGATGGCCGAGAAGATCGCCACCACGCTCGGCACCTTGCTCGACGGCTTCGCGACGGTCCGCATCCCCACCGGCAACTCGCTGCACTACCAGGGCACGATGCGCATGGGCGAGAGCGACGACGGCACCAGCGTCTGCGACCGCTACAGCCGTGTCTGGGGCTTCGAGAACCTCTACGTGGCGGGCAATGGCATCATCCCCACGGTGACCGCGACAAACCCGACGCCCTTCATCGTGGCGCTGGCCAGCATGGGCGCGCAGAAGATCGCCGAGACGCGCCGCGCGGTGGCCAAAGCCGACGCCTGACCTCGCCTCACTGCCCTGACGCACAGCAAGAAAGACGACAGCCGCCGATGACCGACCCCGCCAGCAAGCAACTCTCCGTCATGGTCGTAGGCCTTGGCCAGATGGGCCAGAGCCACGCCCTCGCCTACCACGCCCACCCCGGCTTCGAGATCGTCGGTCTGGTGAACCGCTCGACACGCGACCTGCCCGACTCGCTTGCTGGCTACCCGCTGCACCATGACTTCGCGGTGGCGCTGAGCGAGCTGCAGCCCGACGTGGTCTCGATCGCCACCCATACCGACACCCACGCCGATTACGCCGTCGCGGCGCTGGAAGCGGGCGCGCACGTCTTCGTGGAAAAGCCGCTCGCCGCCAATGTCGCAGATGCGGAGCGGGTGGTCGCAGCCGCCAAGGCGCACGGTCGCAAGCTGGTCGTCGGCTACATCCTGCGTCACCACCCCTCGTGGATGCGGCTGATCTCCGAGGCGCGCGATCTCGGCGGCCCCTACGCCTTCCGCATGAACCTCAACCAGCAGTCGAGCGGCGCCGCCTGGAAGATCCACCAGGAGATCCTCAAGACCACCTCGCCGATCGTCGACTGCGGCGTGCATTACGTGGATGTCATGTGCCAGATCACCGACGGCACACCGGTCGAGGTGCGCGGCATGGGCGTTCCCTTCGCCAAGGGGCTGAAGGAGGGCATGTACAACTATGGCCAGTTCCAAGTGCTCTTCGACGATGGCAGCGTCGGCTGGTACGAAGCGGGCTGGGGACCGATGATCTCGGAGACCGCCTATTTCGTGAAGGATGTCATGTCGCCGAATGGCGCCGTCTCTATCGTCATGGAGGAAAAGACCGGCTCGGCGGACATCAACGCGCACACCCAGACGTCGCGGCTCCGCGTGCACCACGCCGAGACCGATGAGAACGGCGAGCTTCTGCACGAGGACGAATGGCTGAGCATGGAAGGCGAGCCGGATCACCAGGCGCTCTGCGATCGCGAACAGGACTACCTCTATCGCGCCATCGTGGGCGACGTGGACCTGGAACGGCACATGAGCGACGCCGTCGCCTCGCTGGGCATTTGCCTCGCGGCGGACGAGAGCATCCGTACCGGGCAGCCGGTTAAACTCTGAGCCGGAAGCACCCGGCGCGCCCGTCACCCTTCCCGCGGCACGGTCGATCGGCCTGCCGCTGCCCGGCTAGACCAGCAGCCGGTGACAGCGGCAGGCCGATCGCCTCGACCCGATCCTGACCGGCAGATTGTAGCTGGCAAAGACTGCAGACAGCCATCACCGAGGTATTCAACGGCGGCTTGCGCGCCGCGCTTCTGAACGAGAAGATTTTCGACAGTCTGAACAACGCGCACCGCAGGCTGTCTCTCTGGTGCTACGACGCCAATACCGTCACACCGCATTCGTCCCTGGCCAACCAGATACCGCAGCAAGCGCGCCGCACGCTTGAGCAATTCGAGGGCTCCGCGCCCGGCGCGCGTGCGCAAGACGATGAAGCCGAATACCCAAATCCAACCTGCAGACTCTTGTGATGAATGAGGGACCGGCAAGGGGGCAGGTCACGTCAGTTCACTGAAATATATTGGGATTTTTTACCCGTCTTGCCGAGAGCGCAGGGCGGGTGGAAAGAGACGCTTGGCGTTCGGAGACCGATCTCGCGCGACGGGGCCATTCCCGAAGGGCAGATGGTCCCTGCAAACCCCTTTTGCACATAAAGAAAAAGGCCCCGCGAGGGACCTGTTTTCGGGTTTGCACTATGCAAATGGCGGAGAGGAAGGGATTCGAACCCTCGAGACGGTTCCCCGCCTACACACTTTCCAGGCGTGCGCCTTCGACCACTCGGCCACCTCTCCGCGGACCGCTCTACAGGAAAGTCGCGACCGGGCGCAAGAGCCGGATTCCCAAAAAATTTGCCCCGGCGCTTGGCCGGGGCATTTCCTTGCGTCAACCGCAACCGCGAGGTCACATGTTCGGGTAATTTGGACCGTCTCCGCCCTGTGGAACCGTCCAGGTGATGTTCTGACTCGGATCCTTGATGTCGCAGGTCTTGCAGTGCACGCAGTTCTGGAAGTTGATCACGAACTCCGTCTTGCCGTCCTTCTCGACGAACTCATAGACGCCCGCCGGGCAGTAGCGCTGCGAGGGCCCTGCGTATTTCGGCAGGTTGTCGAGCACCGGCACGCGATTGTCCTTGAGCTTCAGATGCGCCGGCTGGCTCTCCTCGTGGTTCGTGAAGGAGAAGGCGACGTTGGTCAGCCGGTCGAAGCTGAGCTTGCCGTCGGGCTTCGGGTAGTCGATCGGCTGGTGCCCCGCCGCCATCTCGGTCGAGGCCGCGTCGCTCTTGCCGTGCTTCACCGTGCCGAAAAGCGAGAAGCCGAAGCTGTTGGTCCACATGTCGAGACCTCCGAGCGCCAGCGAGCCGAAGAGCCCGGTCTTCGACCAGAGCGGCTTGACGTTGCGCACTTTCCACAGGTCCTTGCCGATGGCCCCTTCGCGCACTTCAGTCTCGTAAGCCGTCAGCTCGTCCGAGGCGCGGCCGGCCTTGATGGCCTCGAAGGCCGCCTCTGCCGCCGCCTTGCCCGAGAGCATGGCGTTGTGGTTGCCCTTGATGCGCGGCACGTTCACAAGGCCGACCGAGCAGCCCAGCAGCGCCACGCCCGGCGCCACCATCTTCGGCATCGACTGGAAGCCGCCCTCGGAGATCGCCCGCGCGCCATAGGCGACGCGCTTGCCGCCCTCGAGCAGCTCGGCCACATGCGGGTGATGCTTGAAGCGCTGGAACTCCATATAGGGATAGAGGTGCGGGTTCTTGTAGTTCAGGTGCACCACGAAGCCGACATAGACCTGGTTGTTCTCGAGGTGATAGATGAAGGCCCCGCCCCCAGCATTGCCGCCAAGCGGCCAGCCCATGGTGTGCTCGACCCGGCCCTCGCTGTGCTTTGCGGGATCGATCTCCCAGATTTCCTTCATCCCGAGGCCGAACTTCTGCGGACAGTGGCCGTCCGACAGGTTGTACTTTTCGATCACTTCCTTCGACAGCGAGCCGCGCACGCCCTCGGACAGGAAGACGTATTTGCCCAAGAGTTCCATGCCCGGCTCGTAGCCCGGGCCCGGGGTGCCGTCGGCCTCCTTGCCGAACTCGCCCGCGACCACGCCGCGGATCTCGCCCTTGTCGCCGTAGACCAACTCCGAGCAGGCCATCCCGGGGAAGATCTCGACGCCGAGCGCCTCGGCCTGCTCGGCCATCCAGCGGCAGACGTTGCCCATCGAAACGATGTAGTTGCCCTCGTTCGACATGAACTTCGGCATCGGCCAATGCGGGATCGAGACCTTCCCGGCCTCCCCAAGCAGATAGAACTTGTCTTCCTTGACGGGCACGCTGATCGGCGCGCCCTTCTCCTTCCAGTCGGGGATCAGCGCGTCGAGACCGCAGGGGTCGAGCACCGCGCCCGACAGGATATGCGCGCCTACTTCGGAGCCCTTCTCGAGCACCACCACGTTCAGATCCGCGTCGAGCTGCTTCAGCCGGATCGCGGCCGAGAGCCCTGCCGGGCCTGCCCCCACGATCACCACATCGTATTCCATCGACTCGCGCTCGATCTCGGCCATGCCGGTCCTCCGCTGGCTGTTTGCTGTAATTATCTTGCGCATTGGCGTAGCGCGGCAGCGCAGCACAGGTCAATCGAAACGCGGCATAAAAGACGCCTCTCGCGACCTTGGCAAAAGAATAGCGGACAGCGCCAAGGCCGGACGCGGCGAAACCCCGCGCACCCCGCAAACCACGCGCGCCCTTGCCAAAGCCGGGTTCAATCCCCACTCTTGCCAGAAACGACCACACATGGTTTTAGACGGCAAACACAAGGGGCCGGGGACAGGCCCCGGGACAGTTGCGGAAAGACCCAATGGAAAAGATACTCATGACCCGCGCGGGCTTCACCGCGCTCGAGACCGAATTGAAAACGCTCAAGTCCGTGGAGCGTCCGGCCATCATCAAGGCGATCGCCGAGGCGCGCGAGCATGGCGATCTGTCGGAGAACGCCGAGTACCACTCCGCGCGCGAAAAGCAGAGCTTCATCGAGGGTCGGATCAAGGAGATCGAGGGCGTCATCTCGCTCGCCGAGGTGATCGATCCGACCAAGCTCTCGGGCTCGGTGAAGTTCGGCGCCACGGTCACCGTCGTGGACGAGGACACCGACGAGGAGAAGACCTGGCAAATCGTCGGCGAGCACGAGGCCAACATCGAAAAGGGTCTGCTCAACATCAAGTCGCCCATCGCCCGTGCCCTGATCGGCAAGGAAGAAGGCGACAGCGTCGAGGTGCGCACGCCCGGCGGCGAGAAGAGCTACGAGATCCTCACGATCGCTTACAAGTAACCCACCACAGGTAAGGGTCGCGCCGCATCATGGCAGACAGCAACGACAGCCGCTCCGCGCCGCTTGGCATGTATGACCAGGGCGGCAAGCGCCGCTTGGCCGGGATCGAGATCGCCGCGCAGGTGGCCAGCCTGCTCTGGCTGGTCCTCTCGGGCGGCTACGTCTTTGCGCTCGGCCCGGCGATTCCGGGTGGGCTGGGCTTTGTGCTCGCGGTGATGGTGGTGTTCCTGCCGGTGGCGATGATCTGGGTGGCGGCGATGACCGCCCGGGCCTCGCGGGTGATGCGCGAAGAGAGCACCCGCCTTCAGACCGCCATCGAGGCGATCCGCAAATCCTACCTGACGCAGGCGCAGACCGGGCGCAACGATCCCTCGGCCAGCACGCTCGCCCGCAAGCTCGACGAGATCGCCGCGGCGCAACGCAAGATCGAGACGACGCTGGCGATGCTCGGCTCGACCCGCGCCGCGCAGGCGGCCATCCAGCAGACCCAGCCCCCCGCGGCCCTCACCGAAGCCGCCGCCACCGAGGACCAGCCCGCTCTCTCGCTCGGCACCCCGGCCGAGGCACTGGAGCCACCGCTCGCCCATGCCGATTTCATCCGCGCGCTGAATTTCCCTGACACCGCCGAGGATCTCGAGGGCTTCGCCGCCCTGCGCCGGGCGCTCAAAGACCGCCCCGCGGCGCAGCTGATCCAAGCCTCGCAGGACGTGCTGACGCTGCTGTCGCAGGACGGCATCTACATGGACGACCTGCGCCCCGATCTGGCCCGTCCCGAAGTCTGGCGCGAGTTCGCCAGGGGCACCCGCGGGCGCGCCGTGGCGGCGCTCGGCGGCGTGCGCGACCGCGCGTCGCTGGCGCTGAGCTCTGGCCGCATGAAGCAGGACGCGATCTTCCGCGACGCAGCGCATCATTTCCTGCGCCTCTACGACCGCGCCTTCGTGCGCTTCGCCGAAACCGCCTCCGACAGCGAGATCGCCGAGCTGTCGAACACCCGCACCGCCCGCGCCTTCATGCTGCTGGGCCGCGTCGCCGGCGCCTTCGACTGAGACCGTCAACCGTCCGCCTCCTGCCTTTCTTCTAGGCTCAGGTCTCCCGTGCAGTCCGCCAGAGGCGGACGGCGCGCACTGCCCTCACCTTCCCCGCGCATCACCGCGCGCCGCGCCCCTTTGCTTTCACACCGCCGATTGCATCTCCCTTGCGCCTTGGCTAGGCCTTGCCGGGCCGAACGACCGGAGTCCCGCATGCCCCTGCCATCCCGAAATTCTGATTACTGGCAGGGTGTTCGCGCCGCGTCGCCCTTCCTGCTGGTGATCGCACCCTTCGGCACGCTGTTCGGCGTGCTCGCCACCGAGGCGGGGCTGAACATTTTCGAGACGCTCACCTTCTCGGTCGTGGTGATCGCCGGCGCGGCACAGTTCGTGTCGCTTCAGCTCTTGCAGGAGCATGTGCCCGCGCTGATCGTGCTGGCCTCGGCCCTCGCCGTGAACCTGCGCATGGCGATGTACTCGGCCGCCATCACCCCGCATCTCGGAGGCTTGCCGCTCTGGAAGCGCGCGCTGAGCGCCTATTTCCTGATCGACCAGACCTATGCCGCCTCGGCGCTGAATTTCGAGCGGCACCCCGAGAAGACACTGGCGCAGAAGTTCGCCTTCTTCATGGGGACGATGACCCCGACCTGCCCGCCTTGGTACGGCTTCACGCTGCTCGGTGCCTGGCTCGGCGAGGCGGTGCCCGCCGACGTCGGTCTCGATTTCGCCCTGCCGATCGCCTTCCTGGCGATGATCGCCCCGGCGCTGCGCTCGGGCGCGCATGTGGTGGCGGCGCTGGTCGCGACGGTTGGTGCGCTGCTGCTGGCCTGGATGCCCTACAATCTCGGCGTGCTGTGCGCCGCCGCGCTCGGCATGATCGCCGGGGCCGAGACCGAACGGAGGATGGCACGATGATCGACCGTAGTGATCTCTGGCTGGTGATCATCGGCCTTGGGCTCGGCAGCTTCTGCCTGCGCTTTCTCTTCCTCGGGCTGGTCGGCGATCGCCCCCTGCCCGATTGGCTAACGCGGCACCTGCGCTACACGGCCGTGGCGATGATGCCCGCGCTGGTCGCACCGCTGGTGGCCTGGCCCGCGGCAACCGACGGCCAGACGGATCCGGCGCGGCTGCTCGCGGCCGCGGCGACGCTGGGCATCGGCATGCTGACCAAGAATGTGATCCTTGCAATTCTCAGCGGCGCGGCGGCGCTGCTGGCGGGCGGCTACCTGATCGGCTGAGCCGGTTCAGCCCCCGGCGCTTTCCTCGAAGGCGGCGACGGCCAGCGTCTTGTCGTCGGAATCCTCTTCGCGCAGGACCTGCTCGGTGACCCCTGGCAGCCGGGCGAACTCCTCGGCAAGGCTGTTCGGGAACCAGCTCCGGCTGATGCCCTCAAATCCCGGAAGCTGGCTCAGCACGGTCGAGGTCGCCTGGGTGCAGCGGGACTGGCCCACCGGGCCATAGGCTTCGACCGCACGCAGCGCCTGTTCGGCGACCTCGGGCGAGACCTCGACGCTCTGGATCCGCACCCGGAAGGATTCCCGCGCATGGGCGCGCGCGTAGAAATCCGCGACCTCGGGGGTGACGCCGTAGAGCACGTCGTCCACCTCGGGCACGTTGCGCGCCCGCACCGAGCCCGCCGGATCGAAGACCACCCGCTGAGACGGTGCGCTGACCATCAGGCTCGAATGCGCACCGGCGTTCGAGGTGTTGTTGATCATCGTGTATAGCGTCAGCGTCGGAGGGCCGTCTGCGGCATAGCGCGCGGCGGCGACCTCATCGGGGGTGGCATTCGGATACTGGTTTGACGGCGTTGTGCATCCCGCCAGCGAAAACGCGGCGAGAGCGGCCAGAACTGTGGCGCGATGCAGCATGAAAGCCGACTTTCTCTTACTCGGCGGGCGGCTCCTCCGCCGCCCGGCCTTGGCAGAAATCCTCCTCCCGCGATCCCGCGGGATCAGGAGTTGAAGACTGCCAGGAACAGCAGGATCGCGATGATCACATAGACCGTGCGGATCACGAACTTGATAAAGCCGTGAAAGGTCTCTTCCTGCGTGGTGATGTCCATGCTGCCAGGCTTGTAGTCTGCCATGTGTCCGTCCATTCCTCGGGCGTTTCTTCTCCGCTCAGAGGCTTAGCGGATTCTGGCCGAGCTGTCACCTGTCTTGAAGCCGCGTAGGCCCCTCTCTGGGGCTCAGCCCTGCGCCGCCTGCCAGAGCCAGGCGCCATCCTCGCCGAGCGCCCGCGTGGCGCGCCCCTCGAGGTAGAGATGCTGGCAATGGGCCATGGCCTCGACCAGGGCGAGCCCGTATTCCGCGTCACCAATGGTGCGCTTGAAGAGCGGTGCGAAGCAGTCTCCGGCGCTTTTGGGCGTATCGAGATAGGCCTCAAGACGCTCCAGCGCACCGTGGTGGTTGTCGATCAACTGGCGCATGCGGAAGGTCAACCCGGTGAAAGGCAGCTTGTGCCCACCAAGCACGAAATGCGCCTCGCGCGCCAGCGTGGCAAGGCGCTCGCAGGCCTCGAGCCAGTCGCCCACCGGATCGGCCTCGGGCTCGGTGGCATAGACCCCGAGGTTGGAGCTGATGGTCGAGAGGATCTGATCCCCCGCCAGCACCAGGTTGTCCCCCTTCGACCAGAAGGTCGCGTGCTCAGGCGCATGGCCATTGCCGATGTGCACCTCCCAATCGCGCCCGCCCATGCGCAGCACGTCGTCCTGTTGCAGCCGGGTGAAGCCGAGCGGCATCGGCCAGACGCAATCGGCGAAGTTGAAGGGCCGTTCGGTGCGCCGCCGTTCCAACACCCGCGGCGCCATGCCGCACCGCTGCCAGTAGGTCACCTGCTCGGGCGGCGGGGCTTCCTGCGCATCGAGCTGCAGCATGCGCGAGAAGAGCCAGGCGGTGCGGGTGGTCAGCAGCTCTGCCCCCTGCTGCTGGAACCAGCCCGCGAGCCCGACGTGATCCGGGTGGTGATGCGTCACCACCACCCGACGCACCGGCTTGCCCTTGAGCGGCCCCTTCAGCAACTGCTCCCAGACCTGCAGCGCCCGCCGCGTATGCATGCCGGTATCGATCAGCGTCCAGCCATCGCCATCGTCCAGCGCGTAGACGTTGACGTGATCGAGCTTCATCGGCAGCGGCAGGCGCATCCAGAGCACCCCCTCGGCAACCTCGAGGGCATCGCCCCAGGCCGGCGGGGCATCGAACGGGTAGTGCAAGGCAGGCTTCATCAGGCGGCGAGGTCCTCGGCAGTGATGGCCATCAGCTCGGCATCCCCCCGCGAGACGTGGGCCAGCAGGCCGGCGTGTTCGGGCAGGAGCCGCGTGATGTAGAAACGCGCGAGACGCGCGTGGGCTCCCGAGGGGTCTGCCATGGCTGCGCGCAAATGGAAATGCGCGCCGAGCACACGGGCGAAGGCGCGCAGATAGGGCACCGCCACGCCGAAGCGCTCCGGCATCGGCGTCGCCACGAGCGCCTCGGTGGCTTCGCGCAGGCTCTCGGCGGCCTCCCAGACCGCGCCAGCGAGATCGGGCAGACCGGCTTTCGCGGCCTCGGCCTGCGCCTCGATCTCGTCGAGCAGCCGCCCCGCGGCCTCGCCGCCGTCCATCAGCTTGCGGCCGACCAGGTCCATGGCCTGAATGCCGTTCGTGCCCTCATAGATCGCCGTCACCCGCACGTCGCGATAGTATTGCGCAGCACCGCTCTCCTCAATGTAGCCCATGCCGCCGTAGACTTGCACGCCCGCCTCGGCCACCTCGCAGCCGATGTCGGTGCCGAAGGCCTTGGCGATCGGCGTCAGGAAGGCTGCACGGGCGATCCAGTCGGCCTCGCCGGTGGCCCGGCCCATGTCGATCGCCACGGCGCAGCTCAGCGCGATCGAGCGCGCCGCAAGGATATCCGCCTTCATCCCCGCCAGCATGCGCCGCACGTCGGCGTGACCGACGATCGTGCCATTGGGCGAACGCCCCTGTTTGCGCTCCATCGCGTAGTCGAGCGCGTGCTGGTAGGCGCCCTCTGCGGCACCGATCCCCTGCCCGCCGACGCCAAGCCGGGCGTTGTTCATCATGGTGAACATCGCGCGCATGCCATCGCCCTCCTCGCCGATCAGCCAGCCTGTCGCCCCCTCGAAGCTCATCACACAGGTCGGCGAGCCATGCAGGCCCATCTTGTGCTCGAGGCTGACCACCTTGAGGTCATTCGCCACGCCCGGCGCGCCGGATGCGTCGGGGATGAACTTGGGCACGAGGAAGAGGCTGATCCCCTTGGTTCCCGCCGGCGCATCTGGAAGGCGCGCCAGAACGAGGTGGCAGACGTTGCGCGTGAAGTCGCAATCGCCCCAGGAGATGAAGATCTTCTGCCCCGTCACCGCATAGGTGCCATCGCCATTGGCGGACGCCTTGCTGGTCAGCGCCCCCACGTCCGAGCCCGCCTGCGGCTCGGTCAGGTTCATCGTGCCCGACCATTCGCCAGAGATCAGCTTGGGCAGATAAAGCGCCTTGATCTCCTCGCTGGCATGATGCTCCAGCGCCTCGATCTGGCCCTGCGTGAGCAAAGGGTTCAATTGCAACGCGAGACAGGCGCCGGACATCATCTCGTTGACCGCAGTCCCCACCGCCACAGGCAGCCCCATGCCGCCGAACTCGGGCGGGGCAGAGACCGAAACCCAGCCGCCCTCGGCCAGCGCCGCGTAGCCCTCGGCAAAGCCCGGCGAGCTGCGCAGCACGCCGTTTTCCAGCTTCGCGCCCTGCAGATCGCCCGCGCGGTTGAGCGGCGCCATCACCTCCTCGCAGATGCGCCCCGCCTCTCCGAGCACCGCCTGCACCATGTCGGGGCTGGCCTCGGCAAACCTCTCCGTCGCACTGACCGCGTCGAAGCCGACCACCTCGTTGAGCAGGAAGGTCATTTCAGCGACGGGCGCGCGATAGGGCATGGCAGGTCCTCCGATCTTGGTTGGCAAGGCGGGTCCCCTCGGTTAGGGAGGATCCCACGATTTGTGTGCGACCCTAAGACCATGGCTCGCCCCGGACCAAACGGAACGCAGCGTCACGGATACCCCGATGCCCCACACCTCGACCCAGCGCCTGACCGCCGACGCGGCAGGGATCGCCCGCGCCGCCGAATTGCTGCGCGCGGGCAAGCTCGTCGCCTTCCCGACCGAGACGGTCTACGGGCTCGGGGCAGATGCCCGCGACGATGCCGCGGTAGCGGCAATCTACGAGGCCAAGGGACGCCCCAGCTACAACCCGCTGATCGTGCACGTGCCCAGCCTCGAGCACGCCAAGGAGCTGGTGCGCTGGTCCGGCACCGCCGAGAACATCGCGCAGAGCTTCTGGCCAGGCCCGCTGACGCTGGTCCTGCCGCTGCGCGAGGATGCGGGCATCGCCGACCGGGTCACCGCTGGGCTCAGCACGCTGGCCGTGCGCATGCCCGACGCGCCGCTGGCGCGCGAGCTGCTGACCGAATTCGGCGGGCCGCTGGCCGGTCCCTCGGCCAACCGTTCGGGCAGGATCAGCCCGACCACTGCCGATCACGTGCTGAGCAGTCTCGACGACCGCATCGCCGCGGTACTCGACGGTGGCCCCTGCCCGGTCGGCCTCGAAAGCACCATCCTCGGCCTTGCCGGCCGCCCCACCCTGCTGCGTCCTGGCGGCATCAGCGCCGAGCAACTCTCGGAAGCGCTCGGCCATCCGGTGATGCGCCGACAGGAGCGCGAGGCGATCTCGGCTCCCGGCCAGACCGCCTCGCATTACGCGCCGCAGGCACAGATGCGACTCAACGCCGCCGAATGGCGCGAGGGCGAGGCGCGGCTTGGATTCGGGGATATCGAATGCGACCTCAATCTTTCGGCGAAGGGCGATCTCGATGAGGCCGCCGCCAACCTCTTTGCCCATCTGCACCAGCTCGATGCGCAGGGCGCCGAGGTGATCGCCGTCGCGCCGATCCCGCATGTCGGGGCAGGCGTGGCGATCAACGACCGGCTCAGCCGCGCCGCCGCGCCACGCTGACGCGCTTAGACGCCGTGATCATTGCTCGGTGCGTTCAGGCCCGGCCGCCTTCGGCCGAGAGCGCCAGCGCCGCGATGCCGAGGCTGTCCAGCGCCGCGCCCCACTTGGCGTCATCTGGCGTGCCGAAGACCAGCTCGTGGCTGGCCGGGCAAACCAGCCAGGCGTTTTCGGCCAGCTCATCCTCGAGCTGCCCCGGCCCCCAGCCCGCGTAACCGAGCATGGCAATCCACGCGTCCGGCCCCTCCCCGCGCGCGATATGTTCGAGCACATCAAGCGTGCCCGTCATAGAGAACCCATCGTCGACCTGCAGCGTGGTCAGCTCCGAGCGGTAATCGTCGCTGTGCAAAACGAATCCCCGGCCCATCTCGACCGGGCCGCCGAAATGCACCGGCACCTGCCCCGATCCGGGCGCGGCGTCGATTCCCAGCTGCTCGAACAGCCCCTCGAGCGTCACGTCGGACGAGGGCTTGTTGAGGATCAGCCCCATGGCCCCTTCATCCGAGTGGGCACAGAGGTAGATGACCGCATGTTCGAAACGTTCATCGCCCATGCCGGGCATGGCGATCAGCACGGAGCCGGTGAGGTCGGTGGCGCCGGAGGCGATCTGGGCGTGCGTCATGAGGACCTTTCTGCAGTCTGCCTGCAGAGTGTGACCTTCCGGCACTGAGGGTGCAAGCACACATCCTGTTTGAAACACCGTGCTCTCGCTGCAATGTGACTTGGCAGGAGCTTGGGGAGGCGCCATTTGAAATTCATGATCCGCAATATCTTCAAAGCCCTGACCTGCATATGTGCGTTCGGCATGGCCCCGCTGGTCTCCGGGCCTGCCCATGCCCAAGATCCGGTAACCGCAGAGCTGCGGCCCGGCTGGCGCCTTCCGGACGGCGATCACATGGCGGCCCTGCACCTGCGACTGGCCCCCGGCTGGAAGACCTACTGGCGCGCGCCCGGCGAGGCCGGCATCCCGCCCGTCTTCGACTGGAGCGGCTCGTCGAATGTGGCGCGGGTGACGGCGCTCTGGCCGACGCCGCATGTGTTCCGCCAATCGGGCGCACGCTCGGTGGGCTACAAGGACGAACTTGTGCTGCCGCTGCGGATCGCGGGCACCGGCGGCCCGGTCACGCTCGAGGCGAAGATGATGATCGGCGTGTGCAGCGACATCTGCGTGCCGCAGACGCTGCATGTGACGGCAGCGCTCCCCGACAGCAGCAGCGTCGACCCGATGATCGCTGCGGCGCTGGCCGAGGCTCCCTTCACTGCCCGCGAGGCGCGGGTCAGCGCAGTCCGCTGCACCGTCAGCCCGGCGAAGGGCGGCGTCAAGCTGCGCGCCGAGATCGACATGCCCGCGCTTCCCGGACCGGAAGAGACCGTGGTCGAGGCAGGGCAGCCCGAGCTCTGGGCGTCTGAACCGAACACCCGCCGCCAAGGTGGCACACTGATCAGCGAAACCCGCCTGATGCACATGGAGGGCAAGCCCTTCGCCCTCGACCGCTCTAAGCTGCGCTTCACCGTGCTCGGTGAGAGCCAGGCCGTCGACATCCGAGGCTGCGGCTGAGCGCCTGAGCCTTGACGGCACGCCGGGACGCGCAGGGCGCTACGCCCCTGCCCGGCCCCGCCGCAGCGCCATCGCGAGCACCGCCACCCAGACCAGCCCCAGCAGCAGCGCCACGCCGCAGACAAAGAGCAAGAAGCCCGCGACTGGCCCGGGTAGCCCGTCCAGAACGGGAAGCTGCAACGCCTCGGGCAGCACGCCTTGGACCAGAAGGCTGCCCATCGTGGCCGCCAGCCAGCCCAGCACCAGCGCGCCGAGACCCAGCACCAGCGCCCGCACACCGCCGTGGCGATGCCGCGCGCCTCGGCGGGCCGCCGCGATGCGCCGGGCGATGTCATGCTGCGCCGCCAGCAGCGCCGGGACCACCAGCAAGACCAGCAGCATGCCGAAGCCGAGCCCGTAGACCAGGGTGATCACCGTCGGCTTGAGGAACTGCGCGTCCGAGCTGCGCTCGTACAGCAACGGCGCGAGGCCGAGCACCGTGGTCGCCGTGGTCAGGAACACCGGCCGCAGGCGGTCCGAGGCGCCGTCGATGATCGCCTGGAAGATACCGCGGTCCGGCGCGTATTCATCGATCTGGCTGACCAGAACGATGGAATCGTTGATAATGATCCCGGTCATGCCGAGCAGCCCCACCACGGTGAACATCGACAGCGGAACATCCCAGAGCGCGTGGCCGTAGATCGCGCCGACAAGACCGAAGGGGATCACCGCCATCACCACCAGCGGCCGCGTCCAGCTGGCAAACACCCAGGCCAGCACGAGGTAGATGCCAAGCAACACCAGCACGAGGCCCGCGCCTGCGTCGGACAAGAAGTCCCGCTCATCCTCGGCAAGGCCGGAGACGCGATATTCGACCTGTCGCTCGGCGGCGATGCCGGGAAGGATCTCGTCCTGCAGCGCTTTCATGATTTCGGCGGCACGCTCGGCATTGTCCTCCGAGATGTCTCCGGTGACCGAGACCGTGCGCAGGCCGTTCTCGCGCCGCACCGTGGAAAAGCCGCTGGTGCGTGCGACCTGGACGATGTCGGCGAGCTGTACGTAGGCGCCCTGCGGCGTGCGGATCTGCGTGCGCTCGAGGAAATCGGCGGTCTGCTCGCTTTCCGGCAGCTCGACCCTGACCTCGGCACTGCGCGGTCCCACGGGGAAGGTCGCCGCCTCGATGCCGCCGATGCGATGCCGCAGCACCGCGCCAAGATCATCCACGGTCAGCCCCAGCGCCTGCCCCTGCGGGGTCAGCTCGAGCACGAGCTCGTCCTTGTCGTAGGAAAGGTTGTCCTCGACCGCCGAGACTTCCTGGTAGCGCAGCACGGCGGTCTTCAGATCTTCGGCGGCCCGTTTCAGCGTCGCCGCATCGGCGCCGTAGAACTGGACGTCGAGCGCGTCACCACCCGGTCCCGAGCGCCAGCCCCGGAAGCTGAGCACCTCGAGCATCGGCATCTGCGCGACCCGCTCCTGCAGGTCCGCGACGAACTGGAAGCTGGAATAGGGGCGGAAGTCGGGCTCGATCAGCTCGATCGAGATGGCGCCGAGCTGGTCCGGTTCCTTGTTCTCGGCCTCAGCCAGCTCGCGCCCGGAGTTACCGCCGATCTCGGCGATGACGTAGTCGAGCGGATTGCGGCCGAATTTCTCTTCGTACTCGCGGCCCAGATCCTCTGTGGCGCGCTGCAGCTCGCGCATCTGCGCGAGCGTATCGGCGCGCGTGGCCCCCGGCGCCATGGCGAAGTTTCCG
Source organism: Salipiger sp. PrR003 (assembly GCF_010500785.1). Taxonomy (NCBI): domain Bacteria; kingdom Pseudomonadati; phylum Pseudomonadota; class Alphaproteobacteria; order Rhodobacterales; family Roseobacteraceae; genus Salipiger; species Salipiger sp. PrR003. The sequence continues at coordinate 68,659 of NZ_JAAGOV010000109.1, read as the reverse complement.
CTGACCGAGGGCTGCTCGGGCGAGTTGAAGAAGCGCCAGACCACGTCGCCGCGGATGAAGCTCGCCGCCTGCGATGCAAGCAGGAGCACCGCCGCCGCAAGCACCACGTAACGGGCCGCGATCACCCCGGCCATGAACGGGCGGAACAGTGTCTCTCGGACCCAGCGGAAGCCACGGTTCACCATCCGCGAGGGCCAGTCGTACCAATGGTGCTCGGTCGATTTGGCGATGGCATGGGCCATGTGGTTGGGCAGGATCAGGAAGCACTCGACGAGGCTCGCGATCAGAACCACGATCACCGTGAAGGGGATGTCCGAGATCATCTGCCCGAAGCGCCCGCCGATGGCGGTCAGCCCGAAGAAGGCAATGACCGTGGTCAGCGTCGAGCTGAACACCGGCAGCGCCATGCGCCGGGCGGCGGTCTCGGCGGCCTCGACCGGCGACAGGCCGCGCCGGCGGTGCAGGTGGTCGGCATGCTCGCCCACTACGATGGCGTCGTCGACGACGATGCCAAGGGTGATGATCAGCGCAAAGAGCGAGATCATGTTGAGCGTCAACCCCGAGGCATACATCAGCGCGAGGGCCGCCAGCATCGCGGTTGGGATCCCCGCCGCCACCCAGAGCGCGGTGCGCGCGTTCAGGAAGAGAAACAGCAGGCACAGCACCAGCGCCAGCCCCGACAGCCCGTTGTGCAGCAAAAGGTCGAGCCGGTTGGTGATCGCCTCGGCGCGGGTGCGGATGAGATCGACGGTGGTGCCCTCGGGCAGCACCGACTGAAACTCGCGCGCCACCTCGGCCACCGCGGCCTGTATCTTGATCGCGTCGCCATCCGCCGAGCGATCGACCCGGACCGAGATCGCCGGATGGTCGCCGACGTAGTAGGCCCTTTGGCGGTCGATCCCCTCCTCGCGGAGCAGCGCCACGTCGCCGACTGTCAGTTTGGTGCCGTCAGGCTCGGATCGCAGCACGATGGCCGAGATGTCGCGCAGCGCGCGCTTCTCGACCCCGGCGCGGACCCGGGCATTGGCGCCGCTGACATCGCCCGCCGGCGCGGCATCCACCTCGGCAGAGATCGCCTCGGCGATCTGCTGCATGGTGATGTCGTAGCCGAGCAGGTTGGCGGTGGGCACCTCGACGATGATCTGCGGCGCGGCGACGCCGCGGATGGTGGTGCGGGTCACCCCCTCGGCGAAGAGCCGCACCACGAACTCGTCGGCAAAGCGCCCGAGCTGGTCCACCCCGACCGGCCCGGTGATCACCACATCGGTCACCCGGTCGCGCCATCCGCCCGAGGTCACCTGAGGGTCATCCGCCTGCTCGGGCAGGTTGTCGACGGAATCCACCGCCGTCTGCACGTCGTCGAGCGCCTTGGCCATGTTGTAATTGGGCTCGAACTCCAGCTCGATCCGCGCCGAGCCCTCGCGCGAGAGGCTCTCGGTCGCCACCACGCCCTCGACCGCCAGCAGCGTCGGCTCGAGCAGCTGCACGATGGCGTTGTCGATATCCTGCGCCCCGGCGCCGTCCCAGTTGACGCGCACGTCGATCTCATCCTCGATCACGTCGGGGAAGTACTGCGCGCGCATGTTGGGCACAGCGAGCAGCCCCGCACCGATGAGCAGCACCAGAAGCAGGTTGGCCACCGTGCGGTGGCGGGTGAAGTAGCTCAGCAGGCCGCTGGCGGTTCCGGGGATGTGCCGCATCGGGTCAGCCTCCCATCCGCGCTTCGAGCCGCTCGATCACATGGGCGGGAACCATCGCCTCGGAAAGTTGGGCGAGCAGGCGCTGCTTGGCCTCGGCGGGCATGCGGTCGTTGCCCTCGATGAAGGCGACGAGCCGCGCGCGGCGCTCTTCGGTCAGCTCGAGCATGGCGGCCTCGGCCTGAACGTCGGGGCCGGTTGGGCCGCTGCTGGCCTCGGTGTTGAGCGGGCGCACCTTGATCCCGGCGCCCAAAAGCGGCGTGCGCTCGGCAACGACCATCCGCCCGTCCAGCGCTGCCCGGACAAGCACCTCATCGCCCTGCCGGCGCAGCAGCTCGACCTGCACCGCTTCGAGCCGTTCGTCCGCGCCGAGCACCAGCACATCGCCCGCCGGTCCAAGCGCCGTGGCAGGCAGCAGCGCCACCTGCTCGAGCGGCGGCTCGGCGATCTTTACGGTGACGAAATCGCCGGGCTTGAAGCCGCGGGGCTCTTCCAATGCCGCAAAGAGCAGGCGACCGGTCTGCCCTTCGCCCACCGCCGCGCCCTCGCGGATCAGCGTGCCCGCGCTGCTCACCGAGGCGCCGTAGAAATCCAGCGTCACCGTCACCGGCAGCTCGCGCGGCTGGTCCGAGGCGTTGAGCAGCTGCAGGTACTGTTGGGTCGACACGCGGAAGGCAACTTCCAGCGCCGTGGGGTCGACCAGCGTGGCGAGCTGCTCGTTGGCCGAGATCCGGCGCCCGGCGACCACCGAGACATCCTCGAGCTGGGCGTCGAATTCGGCGCGGATTTCCGTCTCGTCGAGCCGCCGCTGCGCTTCGTCGAGCGCGATATGCGCACGGGTGAGCGCGGTGGTGCTCTGGTCGACCCGCGCCTCGCTCAGGGCCACGGCCTGCCGCCGGGTGACCACCGCCTGCCGTGCCGAAGAGGCCGAAAGCTCGGCCTCTTCCACAAGCGCCGAGGTGCCGACGCCGCGGGTCTGCAGATCGGCCTGACGTTGATAGGCCCGTTGGCGCAGCGCCGCTTGCTCCTCGGCGGCGGCCAGCGCGTCCTTCTCCAGCTCGACCGCGCGGATCGCTTCGCGGCGCTCGGCCTCGGCGTCCTGCAAGGCGCTCTGCGCCCGCTCCAGTTCGGCCTGCATGTCAGCCGGATCGATGCGCGCCAGAAGCGTGCCCGCGGCGACCCGCCCCCCCTCGACGAAGGCAGGCGCAAGGTCGATCAGCGTGCCGCCCACGGCGCTGCGCAGTTCAAGGCTCCGGCGGCTCTGGATTTCGCCAAAGGCGGTCATCTCGGGAACCACTGTCTCGAGCCGTACCGGCACGACGTTCACCGCGAACACCCTCTCGCGGGCCTGCGGGATCTGCGGCGTGTCTGCCAGACGGGTCTGCACCGCGTCGCGCACAAGGATCCCGGCCCAGGCCAGCAGGCCCAGCGTCAGCGAAAGAAGAAAGAGCCCGACTAGGCTCCGGCGAAGAAACCGCATGTGATCGTCCCGCGAAATGGAGGGGCGGCGCCCCTCTGTCTGGCTGCATTCAGCTTACGCCCGATGCCCGGCGCAATCCAAGTCGTCACGGTGATACGCGGGATCGTATCATTTCCGCCGTTTGTGTTCCTCAAGACGCGGAAAAATCTCGACGAAATTGCAGGGCATGTGCCGGTAGTCGAGCTGCCAGCGCAGGATCTCGTCCCAGGCGTCCTTGCAGGCGCCGGTGCTGCCCGGCAGCGCAAAGAGATAGGTGCCGCCCGCGACCCCGCCCGTGGCCCGCGACTGTACTGCCGAAGTGCCTATTTTCTTCATGGAAACCATGGTGAAGACGGTGCCGAAGGCCTCGATCTCCTTTTCGTAGACATCGCGGTGCGCCTCGACGGTCACGTCGCGCCCGGTGAGCCCGGTGCCGCCGGTGGAAATGATCACATCCACCTCTGGGCTGGCGATCCAGGCGCGAAGCTGGTCAGAAATGGCGGCGCGGTCATCCTTCACGATTGCGCGATCGGCCAGCAGGTGACCGGCATCGGTCAGCCTTTGCACCAGCGTGGTGCCCGAGCGGTCCTCATCCGGGCCGCGGGTGTCGCTCACGGTCAGCACCGCGATGCGGACAGGGATGAACTCTCGGGTTTCGTCGATGCGGCTCATGCAGGCTCCGTCAGGACTGGGATCACAGGGGTCTCGCCGTCAGCCATAGCGTCACGGGCAGGGCTCCGCCACAGGCAGACGCGGCACGGCGAAAATATGGGCGAAGCGGCGGGCTGCCGCATCGGTGGCAAGGCTGCGCGCAAAGCGCACCCAGTCGGCCTCGGTCTCTGGCTGCGGACAGGTGCCGCCCTGTGCCAGCCGCGCCTTGGCCAGCGTCGCAGCCAGCGCATCCTCGCGCTCGTCGTCCGAGAGCGGAGGATAAGTGTTCTCGGCGGCAAATCGCGCGGCGCGCAGGAGGAGCGTGGCCAGCCGGTCGCGCTCGGCTATGGACAGCAGATCGGGGCAGAGCTGCACGGCGGCCGTGATCTCGACCAGCCGTGCCAATGCGCAGCCGGCAGGGCCATGGCCGCTTTGATCCTCTGCGCGCACCCCTTCGCCGTCGCGGCGAGTGAGGATCACCGGGCCAGGCAGTTCGAGGATTTCGAGCCCCGGAGATGGCTCCTCGACCTCGGAGGCGTGAACGCGGAAAAGCGCGATGTAGTCGGGGCTGAAGCCATCGGCACGAGCCCCGGTTGCAAACGCAAGCAGCAACGCACAAACGGCCCCGGCACTGATGCGCCCGGCCCGCACCGGCCTCACCCCAGCGCCTTGAGCTTGGCCTGAAGCTCAAGCAAGTCGCCCCAGGCCTCGCGCTTCATGGCGGGCTGGCGCAGCAGGTAGGCCGGGTGGAACATCGGCATGGCGGGGCGGGCCTCAGCCTCGGTCCACTTGCCGCGCAGACGGGTTATGCCGCGTTTGCCGAGCAGCGCATCGCAGGAGATATTGCCCATGATCACCAGAAGGTCGGGATCGGCCAGCTCGACGTGCCGCGCCAGGAAGGGCTTCATCATCGCGATCTCTTCGGGGCGCGGGTCGCGGTTCTGAGGCGGCCGCCAAGGCAGCACGTTGGTGATGTAGACCGAGCTTGATCGGTCGAGGCCGATCGCCGCCAGCATCCGGTCGAGCAGTTGCCCGGCCCGCCCGACGAACGGCTTTCCCTGCAAGTCCTCTTCGCGGCCCGGCGCCTCGCCGACGATCATCACCCGCGCGCCGGGGACTCCGTCGGAGAAGACAAGGTTGCGCGCGCCGCGCTTCAGCTCGCAGTGCTCAAAGGCGTCCATCGCCGCGTGCAGCGCTTCGAGGCTGCCCGCGCCCTGTGCGGCCTCCGTCGCAAGTTGCACCGGGTCCGGCCCGGCGGGCGCGACCATAGGTGCGGGGGCCGCGCCGCGCTCGGGTTGCGGCGCGGCAGCAGGTTGCGCCCGCGCCGCCTGCTCCGCCGCTTCCAGCGCAAAGCGGTCAACAGGCGCTTCGCCGATCGCCTCGTCGGCGCCCAGCTCAAGCTGCCAGTCCAGCGCCGCGCGCGCCCAATGCCAATCCATGCCCGAATCCATATTCAGACACTACCCGAGCGCGTGGGCAGAGCAAATCTCCCCCAGGGGCATCTTTCGGAAAATCCTCGTGAAAGCCACGCGGGACAGATGCGCAGCCCTCAGGAGCGCGGCTTTTTGCGCGCGCGGATCAGCGTGTTATGGCTGATGATCTCGTAGCCCAGCCGTTCCACCAGCTCGCGGCGGAGCCGCTCGATCTCGGCGCTCTCGATCTCGATCACCTCGCCGGTGTCGACGTCGACAAGGTGATCGTGCTCGGCGGCGGGCGTGACCTCGAAGCGCGCCGACTCGTGCTCGAAGCTGAGCTTGCGGATCAGCCCCGCCTCCTCGAGTGCCGCCAGCGTCCTATACACCGTGGCAAAGGAGACCGAGCCATCGATCGCCTTGGTCCGCGCGAAAAGCTCGTCAGCGTTCGGATGGTCCTCGGACTCCATGAGCACGGACATCACGATCATGCGCTGCTGCGTCACGCGCAGCCCCGCATCGCGCAAGGCCTGGGCAAAATCGGTCGAGACCGCAGTCATGGGCAACTCCTGTTCAGGCCAGTTTGATATCCCCGGTCCGGCAACGAGGCAACCACGCCGCGGCGGGAAGGCGGCACTGCACACATAAATGAGAACGACTCTCATCTACCTTGACTTCTGCGAATGCCTCGCATTTACATTTCTTGAAACGCCCCGAGGAGACCCCATGCCCGCCAAATCTCTGCTGTCGACTGCCCTTGCTACCCTTGGCCTGCTCATCGCCCAGCCTGCCGAAGCAGCAGAGAAGATGAAGGTGGTCACCACGTTCACCGTGCTCGCGGACATGGCGGCACAGGTCGCCGGGGAGGCCGCCGAGGTGGTCTCGGTCACCAAGCCCGGCGCCGAGATCCACGGCTACCAGCCCACCCCGCGCGACATCGTGCGGGCGCAGGGGGCGGACCTGATCCTGTGGAACGGGCTGAACCTCGAACTGTGGTTCGAACAGTTCCTGTCAAACCTGCGGGATGTGCCCTCGGTGACCCTCTCCGACGGCATCGACCCGATCCCGATCTCGGCGGGGGCCTACCAGGGAAAACCCAATCCGCACGCCTGGATGGGGCTTGAGAACGCGCTGATCTACATCGACAATATCGAGCGCGCCTTCGCCGAGCACGACCCGGATAACGCCGCGACCTATGCCGCCAACGCCGAGGCCTACAAGGCCGAGCTTCGCGCCACGCTCGAACCTCTGCGCGCGCGCATCACCGCCATTCCCGAGGCGCAGCGCTGGCTGGTTACCTGCGAGGGCGCCTTCAGCTACCTCGCCCGCGATTTCGGAATGAAAGAGCTTTACCTCTGGCCGATGAACGCCGACCAGATGGGCACGCCGCAGCAGGTGCGGGCCGTGATCGACGGGGTCACCGACAACGACATCCCCGTGGTGTTCTGCGAGAGCACCGTCAGTACCCGCCCCGCCGAACAGGTGGCGCGTGAGACCGGCGCGGCCTATGGCGGCGTGCTCTACGTCGACAGCCTGTCGGAGCCGGACGGCGCGGTGCCGAGCTATCTCGACCTGCTCGCCGTCACCTCGCGCACCATTGCCGACGGACTCGAGGCGGGGCTCGAAACGCAGAAGGCCGGACGATGACCGCGTTGGAGGCCTCCGTGGCGGACACCGCCTCGATGGACGGCATCCGCGTCGAGGATGTCACCGTCACCTACCGCAACGGCCACACCGCCCTGCGCCGCGCCAGTTTCGAGATCCCGCGGGGTACGATCACCGCATTGGTCGGTGTCAACGGCGCGGGCAAATCGACGCTGTTCAAGGCGCTCATGGGCTTCGTGCCGGTGGCTCAGGGTTCGATCAGCCTGCTCGGCCAATCGGTGAAAGAGGCGCTGAAGCACAACCTCGTCGCCTATGTGCCACAGTCGGAAGAGGTCGACTGGTCTTTCCCGGTTCTGGTCGAGGATGTGGTGATGATGGGCCGCTATGGGCACATGGGCTTCCTGCGCCGCCCGGCAAAGGTCGATCACGTCGCCGTCGAAGCAGCGCTCGCCCGCGTCGGCATGACCGATTTCCGCCAGCGCCAGATCGGCGAGCTCTCGGGCGGTCAGAAAAAGCGCGTCTTCCTCGCCCGTGCATTGGCACAGGAGGGACAGGTGATCCTGCTCGACGAGCCCTTCACCGGCGTCGACGTGAAGACCGAGGAACAGATCATCGCCCTGCTTCGGGAACTCAAGAACGAAGGCCGGGTGATGCTTGTCTCGACCCACAACCTCGGCACGGTGCCCGAGTTCTGCGACCGCACGGTCCTGGTCAAGGGCACGGTTCTGGCTTATGGGCCGACCGAGACCACCTTCACCCGCGCCGCGCTGGAAGAGGCCTTCGGCGGGGTGCTGCGGCATTTCACCATCGAAGGGGCGGAGCTGCACGACGATGCCGACCCCCGCCGCCTGTCGATCCTCACCGACGACGAGCGCCCGCTGGTGCGCTACGGCGGCGAGACCCGCCGAGCGAAGCGGGAGGAGACGGAATGAGCCTGCTCGAGCCTTTCTCCTATGGCTACATGACCAACGCCATGTGGGTGTCGGCACTGGTTGGCGCGGTCTGCGCCTTCCTGTCGAGCTATCTGATGCTCAAGGGCTGGTCGCTGATCGGCGACGCGCTCTCGCACTCGGTCGTGCCGGGCGTCGCCGGGGCCTACATGCTCGGCCTGCCCTTCGCGCTCGGCGCCTTCATCTCGGGCGGACTGGCGGCGGCGGCGATGCTATTGCTCTCGGACCGCTCCGGACTGAAGAGCGACGTGATCATCGGGCTCATCTTCACCAGCTTCTTCGGGCTCGGCCTCTTCATGGCCTCGGTGAACCCCATGGCGATCTCGATCCAGACCATCACCATGGGGAACATTCTCGCCATCACCCCGGGAGATACGCTGCAGCTCGCGATCATCGGGTTTGTCTCACTGACGGTTCTGCTGGCCAAGTGGAAGGACTTGATGGTCGTCTTCTTCGACGAGGGCCACGCCCGCTCCATCGGGCTGCGGCCGGGGCTTCTGAAGGCGCTCTTCTTCACCCTGCTCTCGGCCTGCGTGGTTGCCGCGATGCAGACCGTCGGGGCCTTTCTGGTGATCGCCATGGTGGTCACCCCCGGCGCCACCGCCTACCTGCTCTGCGACCGCTTTCCCCGGCTCATCGCGACCTCGGTGGCGATCGGCACGGTGACCAGCTTCGCCGGCGCTTATCTCAGCTATTTCCTCGACGGGGCGACCGGCGGGATCATCGTGCTTCTGCAAACTGCAATCTTCCTGCTGACCTTCACCTTCGCGCCCAAGCACGGCCGGCTCGCCGCCCGCCGCAAGGCGAAGGCCGCGCTGGAGGAGGCGGCATGAGCGAGACCCTGCTCGCCCCCTTCCAGTTCCCCTTCATGCAGAATGCATTCCTGATCTGCGCCATCGTCGCCATTCCCACGGCGCTGCTCTCATGCTTCCTCGTGCTCAAGGGCTGGGCGCTCATGGGAGACGCGATCAGCCACGCCATCCTCCCGGGCGTGGTGCTGGCCTATATCCTCAACCTGCCGCTGATCCTCGGGGCCTTTGGGGCGGGCATGGTCACGGCGCTGGCCACGGGTTTTCTCGCGGGCAACAGCCGCGTCAAGCAGGACACGGTGATGGGCGTGGTCTTCTCGGGCATGTTCGCGCTCGGCATCGTGCTTTACACGCAGATCCACACCAATGTGCACCTCGACCACATCCTCTTTGGCAACATGCTGGGCGTGGGCAGGGAGGACCTCTGGACCGCCGGGCTGATTTCCCTGCTGGTGGCCGGCGCGCTCTTGCTGAAATGGAAGGACCTGCTGCTGCACGCCTTCGACCCGGCGCAGGCGCGGGCGAGCGGGCTGCCTGTGGGGCTGCTGCACTACGGGCTGCTGACGCTGATCTCGCTGACCATTGTGGCGACGCTCACCGCCACCGGGCTGATCCTTGCGGTGGGGCTGTTGATCGCGCCGGGGGCCATCGGCTTTCTGCTCGCGCGCAGCTTCGGGAAGATGATGCTGGCCGCCTGCGCCGCCTGTCTCTTGGCGATGCTGGCGGGAACCTACCTCAGCTTCTTCCTCGACAGCGCCCCTGCCCCCACGATCATCTTGATCCTGACGGCGATCTTCCTCTTGGCCTTGGTCCGGCGCGGGATCCTCACGCGCCGGGCCTCGGCTCAATTCTGATCGCCCGGGATCAGGGCTCGGGGAAGGCGATCTGCACCTTCATCGCGCGGCTCTTGTCGGCGGCAAGCTCGAAGGCCTCCTGCGCCTGCGCGACCGGCAGCACCCCGGTGAGGAGAGGCTTCACATCGAGCCGCCCGCTGTCGATCAGCCGCGCCGCCGTGGCGAACTCGGGATCGAAGCGGAAGCTGCCCATCAGCCGCAGCTCCTTGGCAACGATGACGGTCATCGGCAGCGGCGTCTCGGGCCCGAGGCCGACGGTCACCATGGCGCCGCGCGGGCGCAGGATCGAACAGCCCGCGACCACCGCCGCGGGGGCGCCCGAGCATTCGAAGAGCACATCCACCTGCCCCTTGCCGGCCTGCAGCGGCTCGAGCGCGCCCTCCTGCGCCGCAAGGTTGATCACCCGATCCGCGCCCATGATCCGCGCCACCTCCAGCGCCGCTGCGGAAATGTCGGTCGCCACGATCTCCTCGGCCCCCGCGAGCCGTGCCGCCGCGATTGTCAGGCAGCCAATGGGACCGCAGCCCGAGACCGCCACGCGCTTGCCGATCAGGCTGCCCGCCTGTGCCACCGCGTGCAGGCAGACCGCCAGCGGCTCCGACATGGCGGTAAGCGCGAGATCGGCCTTGCGCGAGAGCCGCACCGCCTGCCGGGCGGGCAGCGTCAGCTGGGCGCGGAAGAACCCCTGCTCGTGCGGGACGCGCATGGCGGACCCGGCAAAGCGCATGTCGAGGCAATGGTTGGCCATGCCGCGCAGGCAGTATTCGCACTCGTTGCAAGGGCGCGAGGGGTTGATCGCCACGCGGTCACCCTCCGACACCCCGCTGACCCCCGCGCCGAGATCGGTGACGATCCCCGAGACCTCGTGCCCCAGCGCCATGGGCTCGCGGATGCGGATCGTGCCGAAGCCACCGTGCAGGTAGTAATGCAGGTCCGAGCCGCAGATGCCGCCATGGCTGACCGCGATGCGCACCTCGCCGGGACCGGGCGCAGGGGCGCCCTGCAGGGTGTCAAGCCGCAGGTCCTTCGGGGCATGGATGACGACGGCCTCCATCAGCGGGTTCCTATGCTGGCGGGCATCGCGGGTCGGGTCATGGGGTTCTCCTTCTCGGCGCGTCCGGCGCCTTTCCTTGGCGACAAGCTAGACGGGCGACAGGAGAGGTTTCAAGGCGAAACGCAGTGTGCCGCGCCCGCAGGACGGGCACGGCGACACCGGCGCGCCGGCAAGCCCTCAGCGGGACGTCGCCTCTTCCATCCAGCCGAGGCGCATCTCCGGCACCGACTTCAGCAGCATGTCCGTATAGTCGTCGAAAGGCGGCGCCAGCACCTCGGACTTGGCGCCGTAGCGGACCAGCCTGCCGAGGTGCATGACGGCGATCGTGTCGGCAATGGCGCGGACCGTGGCGATGTCATGGGTGATGAAGAGATAGGAAACCTGCTCACGCGCCTGTAGATCGGCGAGCAGCTTGAGGATGCCTTCGGCGACCAGAGGATCGAGCGCGCTGGTCACCTCGTCGCAGATGATCAACCTCGGCTTGGCCGCCAGCGCGCGGGCGATGCAGACGCGCTGCTTCTGCCCCCCCGAAAGCTCGGCGGGATAGCGGTCGATGAAGTCCTCACCCAGCTCGATCTGATCGAGCAGTTCGATCACCCTGCGCCGCTGCTCGCGGCCCCTCATGCCGAAGTAGAAGCGCAGCGGCCGCCCGATGATCGTGCCCACTGTTTGGCGCGGGTTCATCGCGACATCGGCCATCTGGTAGACCATCTGCAGCTCGCGCAGGTCCTCGCGGGTGCGGCGCCTGCGCTCGGCGGGGAGCACGCGCCGGTCGAAAGTGATCTTGCCCGAGCCGGGCGGCAGCAGACCGGTGATAACCCGCGCCAGCGTCGACTTGCCCGAGCCGGACTCGCCGACGACGGCCAGCGTGGTTCCCGGCTGGATCGCCATATTGATGTCGCTGAGCACGTCGCGGTCCATGCCGCGATAGCGTGCGGTGAGCCCCTCGATCTCGAGCACCGGCGGCTGCTCGGTGATCTTCTCCTCGTGAACCTTGGCGGTGACCGAGACCAGCGCCTTGGTATAGTCCTCCTGCGGGGCGGTGATGATTTGCCTGGCTGTGCCGTATTCTACCGTCTTGCCCTGACGCAGCACCATGATGTCGTCCGCAATCTGCGCCACAACGGCGAGGTCATGGGTGATGTAGAGCGCCGCGACGCCCTGCTCGCGGATCGCCGTCTTGATCGCCGCCAGAACGCCGAGCTGGGTGGTCACGTCGAGCGCGGTGGTCGGCTCGTCGAAGATCACCAGATCGGGCTCGGGACAGAGCGCCATGGCCGTCATCGCGCGCTGCAGCTGCCCGCCGGAAACCTGGTGCGGATAACGGCGTCCGAAACTTTCCGGCTCGGGCAGGCCAAGCTTGCGGAAGAGCTCTACAGCGCGCGCCTCGGCGACGGCGCGGGTGGCCCGGCCATGGCTGACGCTGGCTTCGACCACTTGGTCCATCAGGCACTTGGCGGGGTTGAAGGCGGCGGCGGCAGATTGCGCGACATAGGTCACCTCGGCGCCGCGCAGGCTTCGCAGGGTGCGGCCCGAAGCCCCGCGGATCTCGCGCCCGTTGAGCACGATTTCCCCGCCGGTCAGCTCGATGCCGCCACGTCCGTAGCCCATGGCCGAAAGGCCGATGGTCGACTTGCCCGCCCCGGACTCACCTATGAGCCCCAGCACCTTGCCCTTTTCGAGCTCGAGCGAGACGCCGTCGACGATGGTGATGCGCCGTGGCGCCTCTCCCGGGGGCTGCGCCGTCGCCTCGATCTTGAGATTGTCGATGCGCAGAAGCGGGTCAGCCATTTCGGCCTCCTTTCAGCGAGGAGGTGCGGTCGAGCACCCAGTCGGCCACGAGGTTGACGCTGATCGCCAGCGCCGCGATCGCCACCGCGGGCAGAAGCGCCGCGGGAATGCCGTAGACGATACCGTCCTTGTTCTCCTTCACGATGCCGCCCCAGTCGGCGGCGGGCGGCTGCACTCCGAGCCCGAGGAACGACAGGGTCGACACGAAGAGCACCATGAAGATGAAGCGCATGCCCGCCTCGGCGACCAGCGGCGAGAGCGCGTTGGGGAGGATCTCGCGGAAGATCGTCCAGGCGCGCCCCTCGCCGCGCAGCTCGGCCGCCTCGACGTAGTCCATCACCGCGATGTCACTGGCAACGGCGCGGGACAGGCGGAAGACGCGGGTCGAGTCGAGCAGCCCCATCACGAGAATGAGCACGGGAATGGTGACAGGCATCACCGAGAGGACCACGAGCGCGAAGATCAGCGTCGGGATCGCCATGACCAGATCGACGAAGCGCGACAGCAGCTGGTCGACCCAGCCTCCGATGACCGCGGCGAACAGCCCGGCGATGGAACCGGTGACGAAACTGACCACGGTGGCCGCGCTGGCGACGAGGATGGTGGTCTGCCCGCCCCAGATCAGCCGCGACAGCAAATCGCGCCCGATGTTGTCGGTGCCGAGCAGGAAGGCGCCGGAGGCTGGCTCCCAGACGTCGCCGACAACCTCGCTGACGCCGTAGGGCGCGATAAGCGGGGCGGCGATGGCGCTGAAGAGGAAGAGCGCGGTGATGACAAGCCCGATCAGGGCGGGAATGGGAACACGGCTCATTTGGGGTGCCTCAGTCTTGGGTTCGCCAGGATCGACACGATGTCCGCGACCATGTTCAGGACGATGTAGACCGCCGCGAAAATAAGGCCGCAGGCTTGCACCACCGGCACGTCGCGCTTGGAGACGTGGTCGACGAGGTATTGGCCCATCCCGGGGTAGACGAAAACCACCTCGACCACGACGACGCCGACGACGAGATAGGCCATGTTGAGCATGACCACGTTGACGATCGGCGCAATGGAGTTCGGGAAGGCGTGGCGCCAGATCACCGCGGAGCGGCGGATCCCCTTCAACTCGGCGGTCTCGATATAGGCAGATTGCATGACGTTGAGCAGCGCCGCGCGGGTCATGCGCATCATGTGCGCCAGAACCACCATGACCAGCACCGCGACTGGCAGCGAGATGGCGTGCAGCTTCTCCAGAAGGCTCATGCGGTCGTTGAGCATAGCCACCGAGGGCGCCCATCCGAGTTGCACGGCGACATAGTACATCAAGATGTAGCTCATCATGAACTCCGGCACCGAGATCGCCGAGAGCGTCGCGGCCGAGATCAGCTTGTCCGGCCAGCGGCCGCGGTAGAGCACCGAGACCAGACCCAGGATGATCGCCAGCGGCACCGAGATCAGCGCGGCCCAGGAGGCAAGGAAGAGCGTGTTGCCCAGCCGTTCCGAGATCGCGCCGGCGATGTCGCGGCCATTGCTGAGCGAGGTGCCGAGATCGCCGTGCAGGATCCCTGCGAGCCACGTGACGTAGCGCTGGGTGGCGGGCACGTTGAGCCCCAGTTCCTCGCGCAGGTTGGCAAGGGATTCCGGCGTGGCGGTCTGGCCGAGGATCGCCTGCGCGACATCCCCGGGGAGGATTTGCGTGCCGAGGAAGATCATGATCGACACGAGGAATATGAGCAGCAGACCCAGCGCGATACGCTGGGCCACAAGTTTAGCGATGTAGGCGTTCATGCGGGCGGCCTCAGGCCAGCCAGCACTTGTGCGGGGCCAGCCCGTTCATGAGTTCCAGAACGCCGCTCTCTTCCCAACCCCGGATCTGGTCGCTCACGCCCTCGATGAAGTCGTTGAACATTGGGCAGATGAGCCCGCCCTCATCGGCCAGGATATCGGCCATCTCACGGTAGAGCTGCCTGCGCTTGTCCTGATCCAGTTCGCCGCGGGCGGCGATCAGCTTGGCATCGAAGTCGGCATTGTCGAAGCGGGTGTCGTTCCAGTCAGCGGTCGACAGGTAGGCCGTGGCGTACATCTGGTCCTGCACAGGGCGGCCGGACCAGTAGGATGCGCAGAAGGGCTCGACATTCCACACGTCCGACCAGTAGCCGTCATCGGGCTCGCGGCTGATCTCGAGCGGGATGCCGCAGGCGCGCGCGCTTTCCTGGAACAGCTGCGCCGCGTCGACCGCGCCCGGGAAGGCGCCGTCAGCGGTGCGCAGGATGATCGGGCTGCCGTCGTGACCGGACTTGTCGTAGTATTCCTTGGCCTTCTCGGGATCATAGGTGCGCTGCGGGCGGGTGTCGTCGAACAGCGGGTAGGACGAGTTGATCGGGATGTCGTTGCCGACCGTGCCGTAGCCCTGCAGGATCTTGTCGACCATCTCCTCGCGGTTGATGGCGTATTTCAGGGCCATGCGCAGGTCGGCATTGTCGAAGGGCGCGGTGTCGCAATGCATGATGAAGACATAGTGCCCGCGACCCGCCACGCTCTTCACCTCGAGACCCGGCGCGCGTCCGAGCAGCCCGGCCACCTTCGGCGCGACCTGGTTGATGATGTGCACCTGGCCTGACTGCAGCGCGGCGTTGCGCGCGGTGCCGTCGTTGATCACGGCAAATTCGACGCCGTCGAAATGGCCGCGGCTCTCGTCCCAATAGTCCGCGAACTTTTCGAAGGTGTAGCGCACGCCCGGCTCGGCCTCGACCACGCGGTAGGGTCCGGTGCCGATGCCCGCGGCGGGGTTGTCGCGGCCGCCGTTCGGCTGGATCACCAGGTGATAGTCCGACATCAGGTAAGGCAGGTCGGCGTTGGCATCGGCCAGTTCGACGATGAAGTTACCTTCCTCGACGCGCATGCCGGTGATGCCCTTCATGATGCCGAGCGCACCGGACTGCGAGTCCTCGTCCGAATGGCGGCGCATGGTTTCCAGCACGTCCTCGGCGGTCAGATCGGAGCCGTCGTGGAATTTGACGCCCTCGCGGATCGCGAAGGTCCAGGTCTTGGCGTCGGGGCTCGAGCTCACATCCGTCGCGAGACGCATGTCCAGCGAGCCGTCCGGGTTCACGTCGAGCAGGGTCTCGCCAAAGGTCCGGGTGACGTTGAAGGCCACCTGTGCCAGCGCCATCGCCGGATCGAGAGATTCCGTGCTCTCGCCGCCGCCCAGGCCCATTTTCAGGATGCCGCCCTTGACCGGCTCCTGCGCCAGCGCGGCGCTGAACGGGACGCTGCCCCCGATCAAAGCGCCAAGGCCGAGCACAGAGGCCCGGCCCAGCAGAGTGCGGCGCGAAAGTCCCTTGCGGGCGAAGCGCTGGTAGGTCGATGTCTTGGTCTGGTCGGTCATCATGTACCCCTGTTTCTTGCTTTCAGTTTTTATTGCGGACCCGTCTCCGGGAGGGGGCCCGTCGTTTCCGTTTGGTCGCTTCCTAATACCAATCCCCGGATTTCTCAACTTATCCGCCGGACGGGCGCTCTCCGACGAACCGTCCGGCCCCCGTGCTCTCGATCTGCGCATGTTTTTCCGCCAAGGCGGCCAGCGCCTCTGCGACGGGTTGAGCCGGCAGGCTTGAACGCCGCGTGGAGAGATCCGTGTGCAGCAATAGCACCTCGATCGTGGCCGCGAGCGCGTCATCCCCGCGCCAGAGCCGGTGGAAGAGATGCATCTTCTTGCCCGTGCCCTGCAGGATCTGCGTGGTGACGGTGATCCGCTCGCCCGCGCGCACCTCCTCCAAGTAGCGGATGTGGCTCTCGACGGTGAAATAGCTGCGGCCTGCGCTGATATAGTCGGCGCCAGCCCCCACCATCTCCATCAGCCGGTCCGTCGCAAGCGAGGCGGCCTCGAGATAGTGGGTCTCATTCATGTGCCCGTTGTAGTCGGTCCAGCAGGCAGGCACCTGCCGCCGAGCGGTGACCGGCAGGCCGTCCTTGGTGCCGGTTTGCCCGATATTGGTTTGCCCGAGCGCCGCCTCGTGGCTGGTGACCACGCCCCCCGCCCCGGAACCGCTGCGCTTCAGCGCCCGCAGCATGCCGACGATATTGTCGTCGCGCAGCCGCTCGAGCTGGCGGATCGACATGTGCCCGGATTGCGCGTCCGACTGGCCCGCGATGAGATCGACCAGCTCGGGGGTGAACTCCGGCACGTCCATCAGCTTGGTCCAGGGCCAGGAAAGCGCCGGGCCGAACTGGGCCATGAAGTGCTTCATCCCCGCCTCGCCTCCGGCGACGCGGTAGGTCTCGAATAGGCCCATCTGCGCCCAGCGGATGCCAAAGGCCATGCGGATGGCCTCGTCGATCTCCTCGGTGGTCGCAACCCCGTCTTTCACCAGCCACAGGCTCTCGCGCCAGACAGCCTCGAGCAGGCGGTCGGCAATATGGGCGTCGATCTCCTTGCGCAGGATCAGAGGGAACATGCCGACCGAGCGCAGGATCTCGGTGGCGGGACCGATGCGCTCGGGCAGGCCGACCAGCTCGACCAGCGGCAGGAGGTAGACCGGGTTGAACGGGTGAGCGACGATGGCGCGCGCCCCTTCCGCATTCAGTTCTGAGGGCTTGAAGCCCGAGGTCGAGGAACCGATCACCGCAGTTTCCGGCGCCAAATCCGAGAGCGCCCCCAGGACCTTGTGCTTGAGGGCGAGCTGTTCGGGCACGCTCTCCTGCACCCAGTCCACCCCGGCCACCGCATCGGCCATGTCGCCATAGAAGGTCAGCGCGCCTTCCTCCGGCAGCGCTCGGTCGTAGAGCCCGGGCAGCGCGCGGCGGGCGTTGGCAATCACCTCGGAGAGCTTGCGTTCGGCCTCGGGGTCGGGATCGAAGACGTTCACGTTCCAGCCATTGAGCAGGAAGCGCGCGGCCCAACCGCCGCCGATGACCCCTCCGCCGACGATGGCGGCGGTCTTCCGGGCCGGGCTCATGCCATCACCTTCGGCGCGCGCTTCACCAGGCCGAGCCGGGCGCGGACCTCCTCAGGGCCGACCACACGCGCGCCCATGTTCTCGATGATCGAGGCCGCGCGCTCCACGAGCTGCGCGTTGGTCGCGAGTTGGCCCTTGCCGAGCCAGAGGTTGTCCTCGAGCCCGACACGGACGTTGCCGCCCGCCAGCACCGAGGCCGCGACAAACGGCATCTGGTCCCGACCGAGGCTGAAGGCCGACCAAGTCCACTCCTCGGGCACCGCGTTCACCATGGCCATGAAGGTGTTGAGATCGTTCGGTGCGCCCCAAGGCACCCCCATGCAGAGCTGCACCAGCGCGGGGCTGGTCAACACGCCCTCGGCGACAAGTTGCTTGGCGAACCACAGATGGCCGGTGTCGAAGGCCTCGATCTCGGGCTTGACGCCGAGCGCGGTCATCATGCCGCCCATGGCGCGCAGCATGCCCGGCGTGTTGGTCATCACGTAATCGGCCTCGGCGAAGTTCATGGTGCCGCAGTCGAGGGTGCAGATCTCCGGCAGGCATTGCGCGACGTGCGCCAAGCGCTCACTGGCGCCGACCATGTCGGTGCCGATGGCCTTGACCGGAAAGGGCGCCTCGGTCGAGCCGAAGACGATGTCGCCGCCCATGCCGGCGGTGAGGTTCAGCACCACGTCCACCTCGGCGTCACGGATGCGCTCGGTGACCTCGCGGTAGAGCGCCGGATCGCGCGCGGGCGCGCCGGTCTCGGGGTCGCGCACATGGCAATGCACCACTGCGGCACCGGCCTTCGCGGCGTCGATCGCGCTGCTGGCGATCTGCTCGGGGCTGCGCGGCACATGCGGCGAGCGGTCCTGCGTGCCGCCAGAGCCGGTCACCGCACAAGTGATGAAGACCTCTTTGTTCATCGTAAGAGGCATGAAGAACTCCTGATATTCCTGCGGCGGCAGCCAGGTCATCGCCCTTTCAAAAGGGGCGGAACGCCTCGTGATCGGGCGCACATCCGACTGCCAATCGCGCGAAGAATACCTCGGGACTCCCCGGCAAAATGTACCTATTGTGACAAAATATGTTCCAAATATGCCTTCAGCGATGAAAAGCGTCACCCTCCTGCTCTACGACGGCTTCTCCAACATGGTGCTGTCGTGCCTTCTGGAGCCGCTGCGAGCCGTCCGTGACCAGGGTGCGGGCGGGCTGTCATGGCAGATCGTCACGCCCGATGACGGGCCGGCGCGCAGTTCGAGCGGGTTGAACATCTCTCCAGATGCGGCCATTGCCGACTGCGACCGCTGCGATTTGCTGATCGTGGTCAGCGGCTACGGCTACCGTGAGCATGCGCGGCCCGAGCGCCTGGCGCCGCTGCGCCGGATGACCCGCGGCGCGCGGGCCATCGTCGGAGCCGACACCGGCAGCTGGCTGCTGGCCGCGGCCGGCCTGCTCGATGATCAGGGCGCCACAATCCACTGGGCGGTCCTCGCCGAGTTCGCCGAGGCCTTCCCGAAGATCCAGCCGAGCGATGCGCGTTTCGTGCGGGGGCCGCGGGTCTCGACCTGTGGCGGCGCCTCGACTGCGCTCGAGCTGATGCTTGCGATCATTTCCGAGCAGTTCGGCCCGGCGGATGCCTTCCTCGTCTCGACCATGTTCGTGCATGACGCCGAGCGCCAGCAGCGCAGCGGGCGCGGCGCGAACTGGCTGGTGGGCAAGGGCACTGCGCGGCTTCGCAAGATCGTCAACCTGATGGTCGAGACCACCGAAAACCCCCTGCCCCTCGAGGATCTGGCGCAGCGCGCCGGGCTGACCCGCCGGACCCTCAACCGCCTCTTCCAGGCGGAACTGGCGATGTCGCCGGGGCGCTACTACCAGCTCATGCGGCTGAGCCACGCCCGCGAGCTGGCTTCAGGGACCGACTACGACCTGCGCGAGATCGCCCTGCGCTGCGGCTATTCCAATGCCTCGGCGCTGAGCAAGGCCTTCCGGCTGGCCTTCGGCCACCCGATCCGCAAGGCGCGCGCGCCCCGTCCGCGTCAGCGCGAGAGCTGAACCAACGCATACACGATCTGCGAAAAGCTGGTCCGCGCACGATCATTCACATCGCGCGCGCGCAGCCAGCCATGCACGAGCCCGGCGTGGCTCTGCAGATGCACCTCGGCTCCCGCCTCCCGAGCCGCCTTGGCATAGCGCAGCGCATCATCGTGCAGCGGATCGCATTCGGCCGGGAACAGCCATGTCGGCGGCAGCGTTGAGAGCGCCCCCTTCGCCGGGACGAGGCGCGGGTCCTCGGGATCGCCGCCAAGGACCTCTCGGTAGGTGCCAAGATCACGTGTGCTCAGCAGCGGCGCCTCGGCGTGCTGCACACAGCTGCCAGCCTCGTGCGGGAAGCCAAGACCGGGGTAGATCAGAACCTGCCCACGCAGCCCGAGGTCCGCGCGCGTGCCGCTGACCGCGGCGCAAAGCGAGGCCCCGGCGCTGTCACCGCAGAGGATCACCGGCCCCGCCGCGCAACAGGCCTCGACGACGCCGACCAGATCCTCATGGGCGGCCAGCCCCGGGTGCTCCGGCGCCAGCCGGTAGTCGACCGAGACCACCCGGCAGCCGGACCGCTGCGCCAGCTCGGCACAGACATCATCGTGGCTCTCGAGCCCGCCCAGCACGAAGCCGCCGCCATGCGCGTAGATCACCGTCACCGGCGACACCTCGCCATAGAGCCGCACCGGCACGCCCCTGATGTCACGGTCCGCCACGGAAAGTCCCTCTGGTCGCCCCCGGTGGAAATGCGCCGCCATCCGGTCGTAGACCGCGCGCTGCCTCGGCCAGTCGCGGGGGTCCAGATCCTCCGGGTAGAAGGCGAGGGTCTCGTCGACGAAGGCGATGATCTCGGGCGACAGGTAGCTGCGGTAGTCCATGGGGTCTTCCTCTCTCTGGCGGTCTCCCGGCCCGGCGTCCGGGGCGCGCAAGGGCCCTAGCCGATCTTCCGCCCGCTGCAAACCCGCGCGCGACGCGGCGCCGCAACACCTGCGCGATTGCCGTGCGCCGCTCTGGCCTCTGCTTCAGAGGCGTGCGAGGAACCCGGGCTGGTGCCTCGCGCCGGGCGCAGAGGCCGCGCCGGGCGGGCACCGGGGCACAGACCTAGACAGCAGGAGCAGGTGGGATCATGGCAGTGAGAACGGCAATCATCGGGCTGGGGATCATGGGGCGGCGGATGCTGGAGCATATGCAACTCCATGCGGGCTACTCCGTCGTGGCGATGTGGGACCCCTCAGCCAAAGGTTGCGCCGCGGCGCAGGCGCTCGCGCCGGAGATCCCCGTTGCGGCCAGCGCGGCCGAGGCCATCGCCGCCGCCGATCTGGTCTACCTCGCCTGCCCGCCAGAGCCGCGCATGGCCTACGCGCTCGACGCGGCTGCCGCGGGCAAGGCGGTCTTCCTCGAAAAGCCGCTCGGCGTCGATCTCACCGCGAGCGAGGAGTTGGTGGCCAGTCTGCGTGCCAGCGGTGTGCCCGCAGCGGTCAACTTCACTCAGGCCGCCGGCGCTGCTCTGAGCAACATCACCGCCGCGGCGCGCTCGGGCGCGATGGGCGATCTCGCGGGCGTCGACATGGTGGTCACCTATGCCGCCTGGCCGCGCGCCTGGCAGCAGGCCGCCGACTGGCTGCGTTTCCGCGCCGAGGGCGGCATGACGCGTGAAGTGCTTTCGCATTTCCTGTTCTTCAGCCAGCGCATCCTCGGCCCGCTCTCGGTGGTCTGGGCGCGCCCCTCCTACCCCTCCGATCCGGCGCTCTGCGAAACAGCCCTGCTCGCCCGCCTCGAGACCGGGGCCGGCGTGCCGGTCTCGATCCTCGCCAGCACCGGCGGCGCCCAGGAAGACCGGCAGGAATTCACCGTGAAGGGCAGCAAGGCCAGCCACCGGGTCACCAACTTCTCGGACGAGGCGGTCTCGACCGGCGGCGCCTTTGTCACCGTTCCCTCGGCCGCAGGCGAG
Organism: Salipiger sp. PrR003; assembly: GCF_010500785.1. Classification (NCBI taxonomy): domain Bacteria; kingdom Pseudomonadati; phylum Pseudomonadota; class Alphaproteobacteria; order Rhodobacterales; family Roseobacteraceae; genus Salipiger; species Salipiger sp. PrR003. The sequence continues at coordinate 47,470 of NZ_JAAGOV010000109.1, read as the reverse complement.
CCGCGAGCCGTCGCGCTGCGCGCCCAGCTCGACGACATGCTGCTCTGCGTCGCCGGCAAACCGCACCGTCTTGCCACCCCGCAGGAGGCGCTTGACGTGCAGCGGCTCGTCGAGGAGATGCTGCGCGGCACGCCCTGAAACAACAACAGGCCCCGCAGTGCGCGGGGCCTTCCTCAGATCTACCGTACTTTTCGCGCGACGAGCCCCCCCGGGTCGGGCCGTCTCAGAACCCGATGGTGCGCAGCAACAGGAAGCAGGCCGCCGAGAGCAGCGCCGCCGCAGGAACCGTGATCACCCAGGCCGCGACGATCGTCATGAAATGCGACCGGCGCACCAGCTTGCGGCGGGCGCGCTCCTGGCGCGGCAGGCTCTCGGGCGCGAGGTCGCGGTGGTACCGGCGGGCGCGGCGCTCGACGTACCACTCGCGGAAGAAACCGACCCCGAAGACACCGCCAACGGCGATATGGGTCGAGCTGACCGGAAGGCCGAGCCAAGAGGCCGCGATCACCGTCACCGCCGCCGAAAGCGCGACGCAATAGGCGCGCATCGGGTTAAGCTTGGTGATCTGGTTGCCCACCATGCCGATCAGCTTCGGGCCGAAGAGCACGAGGCCGAAGGAAATGCCGAGCGCCCCGATCACCATGACCCAGAGCGGGATCGCCACCTGCCCCGCGACGCTGGCGGACTGCTGCACGTAGACGATGGCCGCCAGCGGGCCGACCGCATTGGCCACGTCATTCGCGCCATGAGCGAAGGACAGCAGCGCCGCCGAGACCACCAACGGCAGTCGGAACAGCGTCTTGAGCGAGCGGGCGCGGTTCTCGAGCCCCTTCGACTGGTGGCGGATGAAGGGCACCGAAATCAGGCCGACGCCCACCCCCGTCGCCGCGCCGATCGCCAAGGCCGTCGGGAAGTCGATGGAAACGATCTTCTTGAGCCCTTTGAGCGCAAGATAGGTCGAGAAGGCCGCCGCCATGATCCCGATCAGCACCGGCACCCAGGTGCGGGCCGCCGCGATCTTGTCCTCGACGTAGATCACCCGCCATTTGATGAAAGCCAGCATGCCTGCCGCGATGATCCCGCCGAGCAGCGGCGAGATCACCCAGCTCGCGGCGATGGCGCTCATCGTCGACCAGTTCACCGAGCCAAGCCCCGCGGCCATGATGCCGGCGCCCATCACCCCGCCGACCACCGAGTGGGTCGTCGAGACCGGCGCGCCAATCCATGTCGCGATGTTCACCCAGATCGACGCCGCAAGCAGCGCCGCCATCATCGCCCGCACGAAGATCGCCGTGTCGGCAAGCCCAGCCGGGTCGATGATCCCCTTCGAGATGGTCGAGACCACGTCGCCGCCCGCGATCAGCGCGCCTGCGGTCTCGAAGATCGCCGCGATGGCGATGGCCCCGAGGAGCGAGAGTGCCTTGGCCCCCACCGCCGGGCCCATGTTGTTGGCCACGTCGTTGGCGCCGATGTTCAGCGCCATGTAGGCGCCGAAGGCGGCGGCCACGACCACCGCGAGACTCTGCGTCGCTCCGCCTGTGAGGATCGCGGCGGCCACCGCCGCGAGCGAGACGAAGACCAGGCTGATCCCCACGCCGACCAGCGGTCGCGAGGCATGCATGGTGGCCTCTTCAAGACGCGCGAGACGGTTCAGGTCCTTGTCGAGCGTCTTCCACTGAGGCGTGGTGTGTTCGGTCACGTTGAATGTCCTTGAATCCAGGGGGCCGGCGGGACCCTGCGGGGCTCAGCCTTGCCGTGCCGCCGAGACCAGCGCCGGGAAGTCCGCGAGGATGGATTTGAGTTGCTCTTCCTCGACCGCCTGGGCCGCGGCGTCGGGCGACATCCAGCGGCGCTCGCGGTCGGCCATTTCGGGGAAGGCGTCCAGCAGCTTCTCGACCGCCACCGCGTAGACGTCGACGTCGGTGGTGACCGGAAGCAGGCCGTTTACGATCTTGCTGTAGCGGTATTGCCCGATGCGAAAAGGACGTGAGCCCGAGTGTTTCACCCCCGCTTCTTCCCAGGCTTCCTGCAGTGCAGTGCCCGCGCCGTCGGTGCCGCGCACCGGCCAGCCCTTGGGCAGGATCCAGCGTTTCGTCGTGCGCGAGGTGATCATGAGCACCTCCGGCCGACCATCTTCTACACGATGGCAGAGCGCCGCGATCTGAACGCGGTTGGGGCGGCCCAGGAGCGGGGCAATATAGCTGTTCCAGACTTGGGCAAACATCGGCTCACCTATTGAGATCGAGGCGGACCGGCTGCTCCTAGCGCAATGCGCGCGGTTTCTCAAGGCGGGAGGCCCCCTGCAGACGAAAGGATGCCCTGCACGTGGCGTCACGCACGCGCCGCTCGCGCGTCAGCGGGTCCAGCGCAACTCTCCGGGCGGGCGCGTAAAAATGCGCTCTGGCCGTGCCTTTGGCCCATCCGGCCAGAGGGGCCAAGGTCTCCGCCGCTGGGACGTAGTGGCATCGCCAGCTCGAGTGCAGGACTATCGTCCCTATATCAATGAGGTGGTCCGCGATCCGCCGTTGGACCGCGGAGCAAAATTCGGGATTTTCGGCAAAGCCTCGAGGGCGCCCCGCAAGGGCGGTGTTGCGGATGGTTTCGAGCTGGGTTACTCACGCTCCGACGGGTCATTAGCTCAGTTGGATAGAGCAACCGCCTTCTAAGCGGTCGGTCGAGGGTTCGAATCCTTCATGGCCCGCCATCTTTGCCGAAATACGCCGATGGCCCCCGAACCGGCCCACTGCGCGTCGCGTCCCGCGACGGAGCTTCGGGCTCACCTGTTCCCGAGCGTGCGAGTGGCCTATTTAGAGGCCGCGTCAGGGCTCTGCTTGTAGAAGCGCCGGATCGCCAGATGCGAAGAGCGGATGTCCAGATTTACCGCCCACCTCGCCGCCTCGCCGTCACGCTGCGCCACGGCGTCGATCGCATCGTCGTGAATGCGCACGCCGATCCGGAACAACCGCGCGAACAACGCCTTGTCCCGCCGCGCAGAGGCAACGATTGGCCCGGTGCGCAGCCAGAGCGTCGAGATGATGTCGAGCAGCTGCGGGTAGCCCGCGCCGCCGTAGAGCTCGAAGTGGAACGCCTGATTTCCCGCCAGCGCCGCCTCGAAATCTCCGGCCTCAACCGCTTCGCTCATGGCGTCGTTGTGGCGCCGCAGCTCGCCGATCAGCGTCGGAGTCCGCCGGGCACGCGCAGCGCGTTCGGCGGCATAGCCCTCGAGTTGCATGCGGATGCGGATGTAATTCTCATGCTCGGTGGCGAGATAGGGCGCGACGCGCAGCGTCCGCGGCCCAGACTGCTCGATGGCCCGCTCGGCGATCAGCCGCGCCACGGCCTCGCGCACGGGCATGGGACTGGTGCCGAGCACCTCTGCAAGCCCGCGGATGGTCACCTGCTCGCCCGGAAGGAACTCGCCCTTGAGCAGCCCGAGCCGAATGCTCTGGTAGACCCTTTCCTGGATCGTGGTGACATCCACGGGCGCCAGCGTGCGCGATCGCGGCTTCGTGGGATCGAGACTGTTCACGTGCTCCGGGCCTCGCTTGGCTTGTTCGAAGGATGATCCCGCGTCCGTCGCAGGGACAGCGCGCGGTCCGTCGTGGCGCCGCGGTGTTGGGCCTTTAGCAGCCAATTTCGCGTCATTCTATGTCCAAGTCACAACATAAGGCAACCGCGTCCCCGCAAACACCCCCACCTTACAGATATGAGATCACATATCTTATATCTTTACCGCCCAAGAATTCTGTGGTTAGGATACGCCCGTGCCAGAGGAGAGCGCAGCACGGCCCGACATCAGGGGCGCGGCGCGCTGGCATGGAAAAACACCTGGGAGGAGAACCAGCTTGACACGTCTTGCCTTGATCGCGGCCACGTCCGCACTGGCCCTGGGCGCAACCGCGCTGCACGCCGAGCCGCTGAAGATCGGAATCATCGAAAGCCTTTCGGGCGCCCAGACCTCGACAGGCCGACTCTATGCCGACGCCGTCGCCTATGGGGTCGCGCAGATCAACGACGCCGGCGGCTTCAACGGCGAACCGGTTGAAGTCATCGAGTACGACAACGCCGGCGGCGCACCGGACGCGGCGACCAAGTTCCGCCAGGCCGTGGCGGATGGGGTGGACATCATCTTCCAGGGCGCCTCGTCGGCAATCGCGGGCCAGCTCACCGAGGACGTGCGCAAGCACAACCTGCGCAACCCCGGCAAGGAGGTGATGTTCATCAACCTCGGCGGCGAGGCGATGGAGCTGACCGGTGACAAGTGCCAGTTCTACCACTTCCGCTTCACCACAACTGCGCCGATGCGGGTCAACGCGCTGGTCAGCGCGATGAAGGAAGCCGGCGATCTCGGCACCAAGGTCTATTCGATCAACCAGAACTACTCCTGGGGCCAGGACATGCAGTCGGCGGTCGAAACCGCGGCGGCGGGCGGCGATTTCGAAATCGTCGACGAAGTCCTGCACGACGTGAACAAGATCCAGGACTTCGCGCCCTTCGTCGCGCGCCTGAAGTCCGCCGCGCCCGACACGGTCTTCACCGGCAACTGGTCGAACGACCTGCTGCTGCTGATGAAGGCGGCGGGCGACGCGGGTCTCGACGTGACCTTCGCGACCGCCTACCTCGACCAGCCGGGCAACATCGCCAACGCCGGCGAGACGGCGCTCGGGCATTACATCGCCAACAACTACGACAATGCCGCCACCGATGGCGAATTCGCCGAAGCCTACAAGGCGTCGACCGGCCACTACCCGACCTTCGTCGAAGGCCACACCGCCTTTGCCGTCGGCGCGCTGCACCAGGCGCTCGACACGCTCGACTTCGGCGGCGACGCCATCGATGTGACCAAGATCGCGCTGGCGCTCGAGGACACCACCTACGAGACGCCGGTCGGCCCGATCTCGGTGCGCAAGGAAGATCACCAGACCATCCGTCCCGTGGTTGTCTCCAAGGTCGTGAAAAACGCCAAGTACCCCGCCGACGACACCGACATGGGCTTCGAGACCGTCGGGGTCGTGCCGGGCGAGACAGCGATCTACCCGGTGCAGGACAGCTGCAAGATGGTGCGCCCGGGCGAATGAGCCCCGCACCCTGAGAGCACCGGCCGGCGAGCCTCGCCGGCCGGCCCTGTCCCTCGGCCCCAATCGGAAGTGCAATGGAATTTGCGATCATCTCCACGCTGAACGGCGTGACCTACGGCCTGTTGCTGTTCATGGTCTCCGCCGGTCTCACGCTCATTTTCGGCATGATGGGCGTGCTGAACTTCGCGCATGCCTCCTTTTACATGCTGGGCGCCTATGTCGCCTACGCCGTCTCGTCGATCTTCGGTTTCTGGACCGGGCTGATCGTCGCCCCCATCGTGGTCGGCCTCGTCGGAATGGCGGTCGAGCGGTTCCTGCTGCCAAGGGTGCACGCCCACGGCCACGCGCATGAACTGCTGCTGACCTTCGGTCTCGCGCTGATCATCGAGGAGCTGATCAAGCTGTTCTTCGGCGACTTCCCGGTGAACTACCAGATGCCCGGCGAGCTGCGTTTCTCGGCTTTCCACATCTTCGGCACCGACTACCCGTTCTACCGCCTGTTCATCGGCGGGATCGCGGTCGTGATGTTCTCGGCGCTGTGGCTGCTGCTGACCCGGACCCGCACCGGCATCGTCGTGCGCGCCGCCGAGCGTCTGCCCGCCATGGCCGAGGCACTGGGGCACAATATCCCGTTGGTCTTCATGTTCGTCTTCGGCACCGGCGCGGCGCTGGCCGGGCTTGCCGGGGCGGTGGCCGGAGCCTTCTACCCGACCAACCCGAACATGGGGCTGGAACTGGGGGTGATCGTCTTCGTGGTGGTCGTGGTCGGCGGGCTCGGCTCGCTCAAGGGCTCGCTGGTTGCCTCGCTGATGATCGGCCTCTTCTCGTCCTTCGCGGTGGGGCTTGACTGGTCGCTGGCAAACCTGCTGAGCCTGATCGGCCTCGGAGACTGGGCGCGCTCGGTCGGCGGTCTGCTGACGCTCGAGCTGTCCTCGGTCAGCGCCACCATTCCATTCGCCCTGATGCTGATCATCCTGCTGGTACGCCCTGCGGGTCTCATGGGGGAGCGTAACTGACATGCCGAACCTTCGCACTATCCTCGTCCTCACCGCGCTCCTCGCGCTGCTGATCGCCGTACCGCCCTTTCTGGGCCTCGGATGGCAAAACGCGCTGGTGAACGTGCTCATCGCGAGCCTCTTCGCGCTTGCCTTCAACCTTCTCATCGGACAGGCCGGGCTGCTGTCCTTCGGCCACGCCGCCTATTTCGGGATCGGCGCATTTGCCGCGCTGCACTTGATGCTCGCGGTCGAGGACGGCCTGCCCTTCCCGACGCCGCTGCTGCCGCTCGCGGGCGCTGCCGCCGGGCTGCTGGTCGGCCTCGTGGCGGGCTACTTCGCCACCATGCGCTCGGGCGTCTACTTTGCACTGGTGACGCTGGCCATCGCCGAGCTCTTCCATTCGTTGGCACCGCGCCTCGAGGGACTCTTCGGCGGTGAATCGGGCGTGTCGTCCATGCGCATGCCCTGGCTGGGCTTCACCTTCGGCTCCATGCTCGAGGTCTACTACATGACCTTGGCCTGGGCGGTAATCTGCGGTCTCGGGCTCTGGGCCTACACCCGCACCCCATTTGGACGGCTGACGCTGGCGCTGCGCGACAACGAGCAGCGCGTGCGTTTCCTCGGCTACAACGCCCGTGCCTCGAAGGTGATCATCTTCGCCGTCTCGGCGATGTTCACAGGCGTTGCAGGCGCACTGCAGGCGATCTCCAACGAAACTGCGAACTACTCGCTCTTCGGCAGCATCGTGTCTTCGCAGGTCGTGCTGCAAACCTTCGTCGGCGGGGCCACGGTGTTCTTCGGCCCGGTGATCGGCGCGACGGCCTTCGCGCTCTTCTCCTTCCTCGTCTCCGATCTCACCCGATCCTGGCTCCTCTACCAGGGCCTGATCTTCGTGCTGATCATGCTCTACGCCCCGAGCGGCATCGGCGGCGTTGTGCATCACCACATCCGCAATCGCCGCCAGCTCGACTGGGCGCGGCTGGCGGGGCCTTATCTCATGGCACTGGCAGGGGGTCTGCTGATCGCCGCGGGCGTGGTCTTCCTGGTCGAAAGCGCCTCGATCCTCTTCGGCGAAGACTACGAGCGGCTGCGCCACGCGGCCGGCGACGGCTTGCCCGTCTTCGAGCTCTTTGGCGCAGAGTGGAGCCCGGTCTCGGTTCTGACCTGGATTGTCCCGGCGGCGCTGCTGCTGGGGGGCGGCGCGGTGCTGTTCCGTGCCCGCCGCGAGATCGACGCGCTCTGGGCCCGCAAGGACCGCCCCGAGGACACCATGGCCGAAACCGCGCCGCTGGGAGGTGAAGCATGACCGCGACCACGACGCAGTGCGCGCTGACGCTCACCGGCGTGACCAAGTCCTTCGGGCCGATCGAGGTGCTCAAGGGGCTCAACCTCGACATCGCGAAGGGCGAGCGCCACGCGGTGATCGGCCCGAACGGGGCTGGAAAATCGACGCTCTTCAACCTGATCTCGGGTATGTTCCCGCCGTCTTCCGGAGACATCGCGCTCGGCGGGCGCAGCATCGCAGGGCTCTCGCCGCACCTCATCAATCGGGCGGGACTGGCCCGCTCGTTCCAGATCACCAACATCTTCCAACGGATGAGCGTGTTCGAAAACCTCCGGATCGGCGTGCTGGCGCGCCACGGGGTACGCTTCGGCCTCTTCCGCCCGATTTCAACCATGCGGCGGGTGAATGCGGAGACTGCCGAGATCCTATCGCGCGTTGGGCTCGAGACCCGGGCGCGAGACCTGGCGGGCGACCTGACCTATTCCGAGCAGCGTGCGCTCGAGATCGGCATGACGCTGAGCACAGGCGCCGACATCATCCTGCTCGACGAGCCCACCGCGGGCATGTCGCGCGAGGAGACGGCGCAGGCCGTGGAACTGATCCGCACGGTGACGGAAGGCAAGACCCTGCTGATGGTCGAACACGACATGAGCGTCGTCTTCAGCCTCTGCGACCGGGTCTCGGTTCTGGTCTACGGAAGCATCCTCGCGACCGACACGCCGGCGCGCATCAGTGCCAACCGCGAGGTGCAGGAAGCCTATCTGGGTGAGGAGGCAGCATGAGCTTGCTTCAGGTGAAGGGGCTGCACGCCCATTACGGCAAGAGCCACATCCTGCACGGGATCGACATGGAGGTGCCCGAGGCGGCCATCGTCTCACTGCTGGGGCGCAACGGTTCGGGGCGCTCGACGCTGCTGAAGGCGATGATGGGGCTTGTGCCCCCGACCGCGGGCAGCGTCACGCTGGACGGCCAAACCCTGTCGGGGCAGCGGCCCTTCGACATCTGTCGGCAGGGGCTCGGCTACGTGCCCGAGGAACGGCTGGTCTTCCCCAACCTTACGGTCGAGGAGAACCTCGCCATTGGCGTGCAGAAAGGCGCTCCCGGCGCGCACCGCTGGACGGTCGAGGAGATGTACGACTACTTCCCCCGCCTCCGCGAGCGCCGCGGCATCCGCGCCGGGTACCTCTCGGGCGGCGAGCAGCAGATGCTGACCATCTGCCGCTCGCTGCTCGGCAACCCCCGGGTGCTGCTGATCGACGAGCCGACTGAGGGGCTCGCCCCGCGCATCGTCGACGTGGTGATGGAGGTCATCCTCGACATCGGCCGCCGCGGCGTCGCCGTGGTGCTGGTCGAGCAGAAGCTGACCATCGCGCTCAAGGTCGCGCAGCAGGTCTTGGTCATGGGCCATGGCGAGCTGGTCTTCCTCGGCACCCCCGCAGAGCTCGACGCCGCGCCCGACGTGCGCCGCAACTGGCTCGAGGTGGCCTGACGGCCACCTCCCCTCCCCTAGACAATTTCGACTGGACAGACAGTGAGCATGATCGAACGGATGTATCCGAAACCCGGCCTCCGGGTCCTTGTCACCGCGGGCGGGTCGGGCATCGGCGCCGCCATCGCGCGCGGCTTTCTCGACGCCGGGGCGCAAGTTATGATCTGCGACATCGACGAGGCCGCGCTGGCACGCATCGCCGAGGAACGCCCCGCCGTGGTCACCCGCCGCGCCGACGTGTCCGACGAGGCCGAGGTCGCCGCGCTGATGGACGCCGCCAAGGAAACGCTCGGCGGGCTCGACGTGCTGGTGAACAACGCCGGGATCGCCGGCCCTACCGGAAAGATCGATGAGATCTCTGTCGATGACATCCGCCGCACGCTCGACGTCGATCTGTTGGGGCAGTTCCTGGTGCTGCGCCGTGCCGTGCCGCTCCTGCGCGAGAGCGAGGCGGGCGCAATCCTCAACATCGCCTCGGTCGCGGGACGGCTGGGCTACGCGCTGCGCAGCCCCTATGCGGCGGCGAAATGGGGCATCGTCGGCCTCACACAGAGCCTTGCCAAGGAAATGGGTCCCGAGGGCATCCGGGTGAACGCGATCCTGCCAGGCGTGGTGCGCGGCGCGCGCATCGAAAGGGTGATCTCCGACCGCGCGGCGGCCGAGGGCATCCCTTACGCGCAAATGGAAGAGCAGTACCTCGCCAGCGTCTCGCTGCGCCGGATGGTCGAGCCCGAGGACATCGCCGGCATGGCGCTGTTCCTCTGCTCGCCGGCCGGGGCGAACGTCTCGGGGCAGGCGATCAGCGTCTGCGGCAACGTCGAAACCATCTGACCCAGAAAGAAACGGAGAAGGACCATGGCAAAGGCCCCCCGCAAGGTTATCGTCACCTGCGCCGTCACCGGCGGCATCCACACCCCCAGCATGTCGCCACACCTGCCGGTGACCCCCGATCAAATCGCCGAGCAGGCCATCGAGGCCGCCGAGGCGGGCGCCTCGATCCTCCACCTGCACGCCCGCACCCCCGAGGACGGGCGGCCGACGCAAGACCCCGAGGCCTTCCTGCGCTTCCTGCCGCGCATCAAGCAGGCGACCGGGGCGGTGCTCAACCTCACCACCGGCGGCAGCCCCACGATGACCGTCGAGGAGCGCCTGCAGCCCGCCGCGCGACTCGCGCCCGAGGTCGCCTCGCTCAACATGGGCTCGATGAACTTCGCGCTCTTCCCGATGCTCGACCGCTACGACACGTTCAAGCACGACTGGGAGCCGGCCTATCTCGAGAAAACCCGCGACGTGGTATTCCGCAACACCTTCAAGGACATCGAGTACATCCTCGAGACCTGCTCGGGGAACGGCACGCGTTTCGAGTTCGAGTGCTACGATACCAGCCATCTCTACACGCTCGCGCACTTCCGCGACAGGAACCTTGTGCAGGGTCCGCTTTTCATCCAGACGGTCTTCGGCATTCTGGGCGGTATCGGCACGCATCCCGACGACGTCTCGCACATGAAGCGCACCGCGGACCGGCTGTTCGGCGACGACTACGTCTGGTCGGTTCTGGGCGCGGGGCGTCACCAGCTTCCGATCACCACGATGGCCGCCGCGATGGGCGGCAACGTGCGGGTCGGACTCGAGGACTCGCTCTGGGACGGGCCGGGTCATCTGGCACAGTCGAACGCCGCGCAGGTCCGCCGGATCCGCAAGGTGCTCGAGGGGCTGGGGCTGAACGTGGCGACACCCGACGAGGCGCGTGCCATGCTGTCGCTCAAGGGCGGCGACCAGGTGAACTTCTGAGACAAGTCAGCGCGGGGACGCAGGACATATGACCAACGAATTCGACGGACGGGTCGCGATCGTAACAGGGGCCGGGGCCGGGCTGGGACGCTGCCACGCGCTCGCCCTTGCCCGCGCCGGGGCGCGCGTCGTGATCAACGACATCACCGGACCGGACGGCCAGCCGGGCGCCGCGGCGCGGGCCGTGGTCGCCGAGATCGAGGCCCTTGGCGGCGAGGCCGTGGCCGAGCCCGCGGACGTGGCGAACTTCGCCGAGGTGACTGCGATGGTGGCACGGGTGATGGCGCGCTGGGGACGCGTCGACATCCTCGTCAACAACGCCGGCATCCTGCGCGACCGCTCGTTTGCCAAGATGGAGATGTCCGATTTCGCAACCGTGCTCGCCGTCCACCTCACCGGTTCGGCGAACTGCTGCCGCGCGGTCTGGGAGATCATGCGCGAGCAGGGCTTCGGCCGGATCATCCTGATGACGTCGTGCTCGGGGCTTTACGGCAACTTCGGACAGGCCAACTATGCCGCCGCCAAGGCCGGCATGATCGGTCTGATGACGACGCTGCAGCAGGAGGGCGAGCGCTACGGGATCCACGTCAACGCCCTCTCGCCGCTCGCCATGACCGGGATGACCGACGGGCTGCTCGCCCCCGAGGATGCGGCGCAGCTCACCCCTGAGGCGGTGGCGCCCGCGGTGGTCTTCATGGCCTCAGACCTTGCGCCGAAGAAGACCATCATCGGCGCTGGCGCCGGCGTCTATTCGGTGGTCCACGTGGTCGAGACCGAGGGTGTCTACCTGCCACCCGAGGCGCGCAGCCCCGAGGAATTCCACGCCGCCTTCGAGCGCATGTCGGACATCCGCACCGCGCGGCACCTCGACACCGGCTTCGATCAGGCCACCAAATTCACCGCCACCGCGAACCGGGCGCGCCGCGTCACCGCCTGAGCTGACCCCGGCGCAGCAGATAGGACGGCGCGGCGTAGAAATGCGCCGCGCCTTATGCATTTCGCCTCGCGAAGGTGCCTCGGTCTATCGAGTCGGGGCAGCGGATTTCACCGCGAGATTCACGCGCAGCCGGCTGTCCCTTTCCACCACTATCCCCGCTATCGGCCGATCGGCATCGCAGGCCTCGACCGCCGCGGTGATGCGGGCCTGAAGGCGGTTGGCGACGTGGCTGTAGATCTCCTTCTGCAGCCGGACCGGCACCTAGCCGAGACGGGTGTGGAAGCGCTCCACCTCATCCAGAACCCATGCCGCCGTCGCCTCTCGCCCGGCCAGCTCGACCAGCGGCACGAGCTGCGGCGGGTTGAACGGCTGCCCTAGCACGACCCGCTCGGGACCTGCATGTCGGTGACAGAGATCGCGGACGAACTCGAGGAGATCACCGCGCCGGGCGGCGTCGCGGCATCGATGCGGCTCGATGTGCCTTTTATCCGGAAGGTACCCGCCCCTCGATCCCAGAGCGCCTGAGTCCTCTCGGCCCCGGCTGGCCCCCTCAAATGCTGCCTATGACGAAATCCGGAACGATCCCCGACCGACGGATCGCCCGAGCCGGGTCGAGGCCGACGAGTGCGCCATGGTCGGTCACGAGCGCGGTGGAAAACCCCATCTGGCAGCCGCCAAGGATGTCCGTATGCAGCGTGTCGCCGACCATCAACACCCGCTCGGGCGCAAGCCCCGGGGCGAGACGCGCCAAGGCCAGCGAGAAAATCCCGTCGAAGGGTTTGCCGAGGAAGACCGGCGCCACGCCGGTCGCGGCGGCAAGGCGATGCGCATAGTCGCCGGGCTCTCGCGAGAGGCCGGTCTCGCGCGGGGCGACAATGTCAGGGTTGCCCACGAAGACCGGACGCGCGCGCGCACTCAGAGCTGCCTCGAGCCGGGCCTGGCGCGCCTTCGTCCAGCCCTCCGAGCCCACGAGCAGAAAGCCCTCGGCCGCCTCGTAGTCCGCAGGATCGTCGCCGAGGAAGGAGATGTCGACGTCCTCGAAATCTTCGACGCCGTACTCGGGGCTGAGCATCGCCCCCCAGCGCAGACGCGGCGCACGCGCCAGATGCGCCAGCAACGCCTCGCGGCTGGTCACCACCTCCCCGGGAGAGAAGTCAAAGCCCAGCCGGGCGTAGCGCTGCATCATCACCCGCTTGGGGTAGGCTGCGGAATTGGAGACCACCGCCACCGCCTTGCCGGCAGCGCGCAGTGCGGCGATCGCAGCTGCTGCCCCCGGAATGGCGGACTCGCCCACGTTGAGCACCCCGTAGGCGTCGAGCAGCACGAGATCAAAGGGGTCGGCGATCTCGAGCAGGCTCTGCGCCACCTGCCAGTCATGGCCAAAGCGCGCATCCGGCAGGCGGGACCGTACGCCGAGATAGTCGTCGAAGGCCGCGCGGGCCTCGGTGCAGCGCGTGCCGGTCACAGGATGCGGCGACGCAGGAAGGCCGAGACGACCTCGCCCAGAACGACAAGCGCGAGGATCGCCAGCAGGACGGTCGCAGCCTCGGGCCAGTTGAACGTGTCGATCGCCCCCTGCAGGATGATGCCGATGCCGCCCGCTCCGACAAGGCCGAGCACGGTCGACTCGCGCAGGTTGATGTCCCAGCGCAGGATCGCCACGGCCCAGAAGGTCGGCATGACCTGCGGCACGATGGCATAGACGATGACCTTGAAGCGCGATGCGCCGGTGGCCTCCAGTGCCTCGACGGGGCGCGTGTCGATCTCCTCGATGGCCTCGCCCAGCAGCTTGCCGATGAAACCGATGGAGCGGAACATGATCGCCACCACACCGGCAACGATGCCGGGACCGAAGATCGCCACGAAGAGCAGCGCCCAGATGATCGTGTTGACCGACCGCGAGCTGACGAGGATCAGCCGCCCGAGCCAGAGCGTGGCGCGGTTGGGCGTGGTGTTCTGCGCCGCGATATAGGCAACGGGCAGCGAGACGATCACCGCCAGCGCGGTGGCGAAGGTGGCAATGTTCACGGTTTCCAACAGCACCCGCAGGATCGCGCCGAGGTTGCTGGTGTCGAGCGGATACATGCGCCCGAAGAGATCGGCCATCTGGCTGGGCGGGTCCCAGACCCAGGCCCAGATGATCTCGATCGAGCCGAGCGCCCAGAAGACCGCCAGCGCGCAGAGGGCGAAGATGCCGAAGCGTCGGGCTTTTTCCTTCGGCGTATGGCGCGACCAGTCCTCGCGCCCGAATTGCTGGGAGATGCTGGTCATGCGATGCGCTTCCTGATCTGGCCGCTGATCGCCTCGGAGACGAGGATCACGCCGACGATGACGATGGTGATGGCGAGCGCGAAGTGGTAGTCATATCGTCCGAAGGCATTGGCCAGCGTCGCGCCGATGCCGCCCGCGCCGACGATGCCGACCACGGCCGAGGCCCGCAGGTTGGAATCGAGCTGGTAGATGGTCAGGCCGATCTGCCGGGGCATGATCTGCGGGAAGATGGCGTAAACCAGCGTCGACAGGTACGGCGCCCCGGCCGCCCGCATCGCCTCCACCTGGCCGAAGTCGATCTCCTCGATCCGTTCGGCCAGCATCTTGGCGACGAAACCGATGGAATAGACCACCAGCGTCAGCACGCCGGCAAAGGGGCCGAAGCCGACGGCCTTGACGAAGATGATCGCGACGATGACCGGATGGAAGCTGCGGGCGATGATGATGATCGCCCGACCGAGATAGAAGACCGGCAGCGGCGCGACATTGCGCGCCGCCATGAAGGCGATGGGGATGGATAGCGCGACCCCGCCGACGGTGGCGAGGATGGCGATCTTCAAGCTCTCAAGGAAACCGTCGATCAGCAGGCCGCTGCGCTCGAAGCTCGGGGGAAAGGCGCCGCCGAAGATGCGCCCGGCCCGCTCGATCCCCTGCGCAACCCGCGCCCAATCGATCGGCATGGTGGCCGCGACCCAGAAGAAATAGGCCAGTGCGCCGAGATAGACCGCCCAGCGAAGCAGCGGGTTGGCGATGAAGGGCGGCTTGCGCCAGGTGTCCGGGTGCTGGCTCATGATGCCTCCCGCAGGTCGCCGCCCCGGTCTGCATGGGGGCTGCCGGAGTAGATCCGTTCCATCGCCTCCTCGTCGAGCGCGCCCGGAAGATCGTCGAAGATGATCCGTCCGAAGCGCATGCCGACGATGCGGTCGGTGTATTCCTTGGCTTCGGTCACGTTGTGGATGTTGATCAGCACCGGCAGCTTCAGCTCGCCCGCGAGGTCGCGCAGCAGCCCCATGATCTGCTCGGAGGTCTTGGGATCGAGCGAGGCGGTCGGCTCGTCGGCGAGCAAGATCTCGGGGTCCTGCATGAGCGCCCGGACCACGCCGACGCGCTGACGCTCGCCGCCCGAAAGCTGGTCGGCGCGGGTGTTGGCGTATTGCGCGATGCCGACGCGCTCCATCAGCTCATAGGCGCGGCGGATGTCCTCCTTGGGGTAGCGGCGCATGATCGCCGCCCAGGTCGAGATATATCCCAGCCGCCCGGACTGCACGTTCTCCATCACGGTCAGCCGGTCGACGAGATTGAACCCCTGAAAGACCATGCCGATCTTGCGCCGCGCGGCGCGCAGATGGCGGCCCCGGAGGGCGGTGAGCTCGGTCCCGTTCAGCACGATGCTGCCCGAGGTCGGCTCGACCAGCCGGTTGATACAGCGCAGCAGCGTGGACTTGCCGGCGCCCGAGGAGCCGATGATCGACACCACGCTTTCGCCCTCGATGGTCAGGTCGAGGTTCTTCAGCACCGGCGCACCGCTGCCATAGCTTTTGACCAGGTCGGTGATCTTCAACATGTGGAGACTCCATGCCGGAGCCGGGCGCAAAGCGCCGGCTCCGGTCTTGTCAGGTCACTCTGCGGCAAGGCCGGCGGGTGTGTACTCGACCCCGTTCGCCTTCTGGATTTGGCGGATGACCTTCCACTGATCCTTGTAGGTGATCGGGATGAACTTGCTGACCCCGCTGAACTCCTCGCCAAGCGCGGTCCCCGCGAAGTCGAAGCTGAAGAAGGCCTCCTCGATCTTCTCCTTCAGTTCCGGCGTCAGGTCGTGGGCATAGGCGTAAGAGGTGGTCGGGAAGGGATCGCTTTCCCAGACGATGCGCACCTCGGCGGGATCGTAGAGCCCGCGCTCGGCCATCCGGTCGACCACTTCCGAGGCGACGGGCGCGGCGTCGTAGTCGCCCGCGACCACGCCCAGCATCGACTGGTCATGGCTGCCAGAATAGACCACCTCGTAATCCTCGTCGGGCACCACGCCCAGATCGGGGAACAATGCGCGCGGCGCGAGGTTGCCCGAATTCGAGGTCGGCGAGGTATGCGCGATGCGCTTGCCCGCAAGATCGGGCACCTCTTTGATGTCGCTGTCGGCCTGGGTGTAGATCTGCAGTTTGTAGCCGAACTGCCCGTCGTCCCCCCCCATGATCGCGAAGGGCACCGCTCCGGCGAGGTTCACTGCAAAGGGCGTGGGACCGGTCGAGAAGCCCGCGATATGCAGACGGCCCGAACGCATCGCCTCGACCTCGGCGGAGTTGGACTGCACCGCGAAGAACTGCACGTCCTTGCCGGTGACCTCCTCAAGATGCGCGATGAAGGGCTGCCAGATATCCTCGTAGATGGCCGGGTCCTCGACCGGCGTATAGGCAAAAACAAGGGTGCCGGGATCCTTCAGATCGCCCGCGTCTGTTGGCGCGTCTGCGACCAAGTCACCGTCGGCGTCGGTGTACTGGCTGTCGAGCACCGCGGTTTCTTCCTGAGCAAATGCCGCCCCGGCCGACAGGGCCAGCGATACGAGCAGACTCGTGGTGTGCCTAAGCATGTGATGTCCTCCTCCCAAAGGGCATGTTCTGCGTCTGGCCCCTGTGTCCTCCGGCCAGTCCAGCGGGATCACATCACCTTTATGTTGGATATGCAACAAATTGGTCGTACTTTTCTGCGAAACTCAAGGCTGCGACATACGAAGGGGAGATCGGGCACGGTGGACCAGACAAGTGGCGAGCGGCGTTTGAAAAAACAGGAGCGGCACGCGCAAATCCTGCTGCAACTGAAACTCAGGCCGCACGTGCGGGTCGCGGAGCTTGCCGCCCTGTTCGGCGTGACCACAGAGACAGTACGCCGCGACATCGGCGCGCTCGAGCGCGACGGGCTGTTGGAGCGCGCCCATGGCGGCGCTTCGGCGCCGCATCCCGGCGGGCACCGCGATCTTGACGCGCGCCGACGGGAACGGGTCGCCGAGCGCGAGCGGCTCGGCCGCTTTGCCGCGTCGCTGGTGCGCGACGGCGATGCGATCATGATCGACGCGGGCTCGACGACGATGGTCTTCGCCCGCTTCCTCGCCTTCGCGGAAACCCGGGTCACGGCGATCACCAACAGCCTGCAGATCGGTATGATCCTCGGCCAGAGCGCCAATGCGCGCGTGCTTCTCGCGCCGGGAAGCTACCTGCCCCAGGAGGCGGCGGTGGTCGGCGTCGAGACTTGCGATTATCTTGCGCGCTACCACGTGGACTCGTGTTTTCTCGGAGCGGCCGGTCTCAGCGAAGCGGGTGTGACCGAGGCGGTGGACGGTTTTGCTCCGGTCAAGCAGGCGATGATGCGGCACTCCACGTCGTGCCGGTTTCTTATCGACGCAGGCAAGTTCGGCCGCACCCGGTTGAACCTTGTCACGCCGCTTGACGACATGGATACGCTGGTCAGCGACCGCGCCCCGGAGGACGCACTTGCGGCACGTCTCTCCGAGAGCGGGGTCAGCATCCTCGTACCCTAGGGCCTCCCGACTCGGTGCTTTATTTCGGCTTCGTACGGCAAGGGCAGCCAAGCCTTTGCTTGCGAAACGGTGTTTTCGGACACACCCGATTACCACACCACCAAGCAAATCGCCTCTTTCGAGCACGACATGGTGAAACAGCCGGCGGGTCTTCTGCTGCATCCGATGCAGCCGGACCCGTTCATCGCACCGATCAACCGCGCCATCTCAGATGGCACGCAGGTGGTGACCCTCGCGGCGGACTCGCCGAAATCCGACCGCAGCGCCGATATCACCTCCGACAACCTGGCCGAGGCGAAATTTGCTGCCGAGGAAATCGTCAAGCAGATCGGCGAGACGGGCTCAGCGGAGGGCGCCGTTGCGGCGATCCTCGAAGCCAAGTCGGACGTGCTGGTCATGCATGCGGATATCACCCCGGCGACGCTCGAGCACATCAAGGCCGGCAAGATCCACATGGCGCTGAGCCCGAACCAGGGCATACAGGGGTTCATGGGGTCCATGGCGACCTTCATGGCGGCGCATTCCGAAGTCTTCGATCCGTTCAACGACCACCGGACCTCGGGTTACAACCCGGTGCAGATCCCCCACATCGACGGTATCCTCCAGCCCGACGGCGGCGAGAACCTCTGGGAGGGTCGGCCCGTCCGTACTGCATCACCAAGCGCCGCGCAGCAGCTCGGGATCGGGCTGGTGCATCAGGAAATCGCCCTCTGCCCCGATATCTCGGTGGCCGAGAACATGTTCATGGCCGTCACCAACCAGAGCCGCCGTTTCCTTATGGATGTGGGCGCGCTCAAGCAGAAAGCCCGCGCCGTACTGGGGCAGCTGTGCGACATCGATCCGGGCGCGATCGTTCGGGACCTTCCGATCTCGCACCAGCAACTGGTCGAGATCGCCGAGGCGCTGACGCTCGACTGCAAGGTCCTGATCCTCGACGAGCCAACCGCCGCGCTGACAGACCACGAGGCGCAGACCCTTTTCGAGATCATGCACAGACTGTCGGCGCAGGGCAGGGCATCATCCGCGGATCGATCCTGATACCGCGGTCTCCATCGATCACCACATGACCAAGAAGCGCGACGCCGGGGGCAAGGCGCTGAGCGCGGTCGTCGAGACCCTGTCGCCCGAACAGCCGCTCGACGTCACCGTCGTGCCGCTCACCGGCGGGGTGCAGGGCAAGGTCTACACGGATGTGAACCATCTCGTGACGCGCATGGCAGAACGGCTCGGCGGCAAGCCGATCCTGATCCACGCGCCGCTTTTTGCCGAGAACCGGGCGCAGCGGGACATGCTCACCGGCATGGCGCCGATCAAGCAGGTCTTCGACCTTGCCCGCACCGCCAATGTCGCGCTCACCGGCATCGGCTCGGTCGAGCCGCGCGCTTCGAGCTGCTACGACCTCAATCCGGTGCCCGAGGCCGATCGCAAGATGCTCGTGGGCATGGGGATCGCCGCCGAGTTCATGGCGCATCTGATCGGCATCAACGGGCAGGTGGCGGACTACGAGCGCAACCAGCGCCTCGTGGCCCTGCATCCGCATGACACGGCGCCCGCCTACGGGCAGGGGCTGGCGGAAGAGATCGTCGGCAAGGCCCTCGGGGGGCGGCGCGATAAGGTCGCTCTGGCGACGAAGCGACGTCTGCTCGGGGTGCAGCGCAGCCCCCTCGAGGATGATCCACGGCGGCCTGCGCTATCTCGAGAACGGCGAATTCGGGCTGGTGAAGGAGTCACGCGCGGAGCGCGGCGCGCTGCCAATGAAGATCGGCCTGACGCTCTACGATCCCGTGACCCGCGGGCGTGGCGCCCTGCCCCCGGCACCAGGCCCGCAACGGCAGGGCAACAGGCCAGAACTGGTCGCCCTCCTACCACGATGCGTGGATTTCCTATCCCGAACGCCTCGGTCTCGAACTCGTGGACGACACCGCACGGATGGCACCGGAGTCGCCTGCCCTGACCTATGCCGAGATCGCCCGCGACGGGGATCGTTTCAGGTTGACCGATCTTGAGACCGGAAAGGGTTTGCCCATCGCGGCGCGCTTGCTTGTGAATGCCGCTGGCGCCTGCTCGACGAGGTGCGGCGGGACGACGACGCGCGGAGCGGCGTCCCCATATGGTGTCGGGAACTCAGAGATCACACCTCATCCTCGACAATCCCGCGCTGCGCGCTGCGCTCGGCGGTCACATGATCTTCTTCGAAAACTTCGACGGGCGGGTCTGCATTATGTTTTCCTATCTGGGCAAGGTGCTTGCCGGCTTCACGGATACCCGCGTCGAGATACCGACGCGGACCGCCAGCACCGAGCAGGAGCGCCGCTATATGCTCGAAGCGGTCGGGAGGCTCTTTCCCGGGTTACCGTTCGTGGAGGAGGATACCGTTTTCAGCTACAGCGGGATAAGGCCCCTGCCCCAAAGCAACCACGCCTTCACCGGCCGCATCTCGCGCGGGCATTGCCCCACCGGATCGACGGCACGGTGCCGCAGATCTGCATGGTCGGGGGCAAGTGCACGACCTTCCGCGCCTTTGCCGAGCAGACGACCGCCGTCGTGCTCGCCGAATTCGGACGCATGCGTGCGGCGTGCACTGGGACCCTGCCGATCGGCGGTGGGCGCGATTTTCCCGGCAGCGCCGCACTTCGGCAAGCGCTAAGGCAACGCTTCGGCGTTTCGGAGGACCGCGCCGCGCGCATGGCCGAAACCTATGGACCCCGCGCGCAGGATGTTCTGGCGTTCTGCGCCGACCGCGGCGATGACCTGCCCTGACGAGCGATTGCACCCTGACCGCCGCCGAGATTACCTGGGTGACCGCGCACGACCGCGCCCTGCACCTGTCGGGCGTCGTGCTTCGGCGAGTTTTTCGACGTGATCTCAAGCGCCCTGAGATCGGGGGTGGTCGCGCCCGGGGAGACATCGATCATCGTCGGGGCGGGAACCGCGGGCCGCGCCTTTGCCAACTGGCTGAGCGCCGACACGCAGTGCCGCGTGCTCTTGTTCGAGGCCGACGGCGTTGGAAGGTGGCCCGGCGCCGCTGGTCCCCCAAGGCTGCGTGCAGGGGGTGAACGGCCCGCGGGTGGTGGATGCCTCGCTCACGCCCCGGATCGCGCCCGGCAACACCGCCGCCCCGACCCTGCTGATCGCCGAGCAAGCTGCTGACATGATCCTGCATCTTCGAAGGTGTGTGGTCTGGCTTGCTACGCTTCTCAGCACCCATCACCCGTCGTGCAGTCTTGGCATTGCCGCGTCCAGAGCGCAGCCTCGACCGGCGCGACTGGCGCGGTCGCGCCATCGCTTGATGCCGGAGGCGCCCTGCGCCAGACCATTTCCGGTCGCGTTCCTCTGGCAAGGGTTCGAAACGAAGGCTCCCGGTCACCTCGATCCCTGACGCCCTCTGCTCGCTCGGGTCGGCAAGGCGCGTTCCACCCATCCGGACCTTGTTCCGAGGCTCGAAGCGACCAGAGGGCTTGCACCATTGGGTGCAGGCTATTGGACCGACCGGATCGCGGCGTAGGCACCTCGGAACCGCTGGTAGGCATCGTCGAAGGCGGAGCGCAGCGCTGGCTCGGGCGCGATCTCTTCGCGGATCGACGGCGTGGACATCACATCCTCGACCCGGCGAGCACCCGAGGCGACCATTCCGAGCCGCGCCGCCCCAAGTGCCGCACCGAACTCGCCGCCGCTCGGCAGGTCCAGCGTCACGTCGAGCGCCGTGGCGATCAGCTTGAGCCAGTAGCGCGACCCAGTGCCGCCGCCGATGGCAATGAGCCGGTCGAGACGCAGGCCGGTCGCTTCCAGCGCGGCCTGGCTGTCTCGCAGCCCGAAGGTGACGCCCTCGAGCACTGCCCGCGTGAGGTCGTCGCGGGTGGTTTCCGCCCCGAGCCCGGTGAAACTGCCGCGGATCTCGGCATCGTTGTGCGGCGTGCGCTCGCCAGACAGGTAGGGCAGGAAGCGGACGCGACCGGGTGCGCGCAGCGTCTTGCCCAAAGGCGCCGTGAGCTCCTTCGGCGTGGTGCCGGTGATCCGCGCCAGCCAATTGAGACTATCGGTCGCCGACAGCATCACCCCCATCTGGTACCAGCGCCCGGGCACCGCGTGGCAGAAGGTGTGCAGCGCGGTTTCGGGTGCCGGGCGGTAACCGTCGCGCGCTGCCAGAAGCACCCCCGAGGTGCCGAGCGAGACGAACCCCTGCCCCTCGTTCATCGCACCGATGCCGCAGGCCGCGGCGGCGTTGTCGCCTGCCCCCGCGGCGATCACCACCTCGCCCGACAGACCCCAGCGCGCAGCCAGCTCCGGCTTCAGCCGCCCCCCGGGCTCACACCCCTCGAGCAACTGGGGCATCTGCTCGCGCCGCATTCCCCCCGCCGCCAGCAGCTCTTCGGACCAGTCGCGTGCGCCGGTGTCGAGCCATGAGGTCCCGGCGCTGTCGGACATGTCGGCGAAATAGCTGCCGGTCAGGTGGTAATTCATGTAGGCGGCCGGCAGCAGCACCTTGGCAATCTTGGAGAAATTCTCTGGCTCGTGCTTGCTCACCCAGGCAAGCTTCGGCGCAGTGAAGCCGGGAAAGACGATATTGCCCGAAAGGTCGCGGACGCCCTTCATGGTATCCAGCTCCGCCGCCTCGAGATGCGAGCGGGTATCGTTCCACAGGATGCAGGGGCGGATCACCTTTCCCGCCGCGTCGAGCAGCGTGGCCCCATGCATGTGGCCGGCGACGCCGATACCGCGAAGCCCGGCGAACTCGGGATGGGCCGCGCGCAGCTCCTCGACCGCGGCGTCGAGCGCGGCAATCCACTCTGCGGGATCCTGCTCCGACCAGCCCGAATGCGGATGCTGCGCCTCATACGTCTTCTCGGCGGCGCCGAGCGGCGCACCGCCTTCGTCCACCAGAAGGGCGCGCAGCCCCGATGTGCCAAGATCGACACCCAAGTATGCCATTCTATTCTCTCCCGTGAGCGGTCACAGCACGAGGCACGCCCCGCTGCTGAGACCGACATCACCCTGCCGGCCTCGCTGGTCCGCACAGTTTCGCGTCATGTGATCCGATCGTGTCGCAAACGCCGTCCGTGGCGCTGCGGGCGTATCCGGGCGGGCATCCCTGCCCGCCCGGTCAAGACCCCTTAGAAGGGGCTGTCGGGGTAGTAGACCTGCTCGGCGTTCTCGGGGGTGATCAGCACCGATCCGATGGTGAAGGTGCCCGAGACCGGCGCGTTCGAGGTCAAACCGACCGCGGTCAGCTCGATCGCCGTGGCGATCATCGACGGCGGGTAAGTCACGTCGGCGGGGATCATCGCGTCGCCATCCATCACGCGCTTGATCATCTCCTTCATGCCGGCGCCGCCGAGCACGAACTTGACGTCTTCGCGCCCGGCCGCATCGATCGCCGCCAGCACACCCACCGCCATGTCGTCATCCGAGGCCCAGACCGCATCGATCTGCTCATGCTTGGACAGGAAGTCCTGCATGACGTTGAAGCTGTCATCGCGGTTCCAGTTGCCGTGCTCCATGTCGATGACCTCGATGCCCGAGCCCTCGATCGCCTGCTGGAACCCTTCGACCCGCTCGTTGTCGATGGTGGTGGGAATGCCGCGCAGGACGACGATCTTGCCGCCTTCGGGCATCTGCGAGACCATGTATTCGCCCGAGACGCGGCCGAAGCCGGGGTTGTCACCAGCGACGTAGAGGTCCTCGATTCCTTCCACCGACAGGCCACGGTCCACCACGGTGACCCAGGCGCCGCTCTCGGCGACGGCCTGCACCGGCGGCGTCAGCGGATCGGATTCGAAGGGCAGCACGACCAGTGCGTCGATGCCGCGCGTCGCCACCATGTCCTCGATGTCGTTGACCTGCTTGCCCGGATCAGAGGCCGTGGCGAGCACGAAATCGAGCTGCGGATAGACCTCCTCGAGCCGCTCGACGGTCTGCTGCGCGTGGAAGTTCATGCCGCCCGCCCAGCCATGGGTCGCCGCGGGGATCGACACGCCGATCACCTTGGTCTCGCCATCCTGCGCCAGCGCTCCTCCTGCGCCGAGCGCCAAGGCCGTGCATCCGGCCAGCAGCGTCTTCATGTAAGACATTTCGTTTCCTCCCTAAGTTTGGCGCAGGGTTACCCCTTTGCCTTGGCTTCCCGCTGCAAGATCACCGCGAGAATGATGATGACCCCCTGGATCGCGCCATTGAGATAGGGCGAGACCAGGTCGGTCAGATTGAGAATGTTGTCGATCATGCTCAGGATAAGCACGCCGATCACCGTGCCCCAGACCCGGCCGAAACCGCCCTTGAGGATGGTGCCGCCGATGATCACCGCGGCGATCGCCTCGAGCTCCCACAACACGCCGGTCGAGGCCGAGGCCGAGCCGAGCCGCGGCACGTACATGATCGTCGCCACGCCGACGAGCATGCCCAGCATGGCATAGGTCATCAGCCGCGTGCGGTTGACGTTGACATTCGAATAATGCGCCACGCTCTCGTTCGATCCGATTGCCGCGCAGTGCCGGCCGAAGCGGGCGCGGCTCATCAGCACCTCGCCGACGATGACCGTGAGCGCGAAGACGATGATCGGCCAGCTGATCCCGAAGAGCCCGCCGAAGTAGACCGGCCGGTAGAAGGTGCGCAGCCCGAAATCGAGGCTCAGCGTGCCGCCGTCCGCCAGCCAGGTGACAAGGCTGCGGTAGATGCCCATGCTGCCGAGCGTGACGATGAAGGCCTCGATCCCCAGCGTGGTGATCAGGAAACCGTTGATCAACCCTGCGGCGATCCCCGCAAGCAGCGCCACCGCCATGCCCAGCAGAATGATCGGGATGCCGACCCCAAGGACCGGCAGCGCCGCGTTCATCACCAGGATCATCAGCCCCGCGATGAAGGCCGCCATCGAGCCCACCGACAGGTCAAGCCCGCCGGCGGTGATCACGAAGGTCATGCCCACCGCGATGATGCCAATGAAGGCCGAGCGGGCCAGCACGTTGGTGATGTTGGCGGCGCTGAGGAAGTTGGAGTTCAGCGCGGTCCCCACCACGATCAGCACCAGAAGCGCGATCACCGGCCCCAGAACGCTCATCGAGGGGAGCGCCCTGCGAGGCTTGGTCGCCGCAGTTTCGGTCGTCATCATGCCACCCTTTCCGTGCTGCCCGTTCCAACGCCCATGGCGTGGCGGACGATTGTGTCTTCGGTGATCTGGTCGCCGGTCAGCTCCTTGGCGATCCGGCCCATGCGCATCACCATCACCCTGTCCGACAGGCCGATCACCTCCTGCATCTCGGACGAGATCACCACGATCCCATGGCCTTCTTCCGCGAGTTTGCGGAGGAAGGCGTAAATCTGCTGCTTGGTGCCGATGTCGATGCCGCGCGTCGGCTCATCGACGATCAGGATCATCGGATCGGACTGCATCACCTTGGCCAGCAAGAGCTTTTGCTGGTTGCCGCCCGACAGGTTGCCGACGCGCATGTCGCGCGCCCCGGCGCGGATGTCGAACTCGTCGATGGCGCGGTCGAGCGCGCGCTCCTCGGCGGCAAAGTCGATCAGCACCCGGCCGTATTTGTGCAGCGCCTGCAGGGTCAGGTTCTCGCGCATGCCCTTGCCCAGCAGCAGCCCGCGCAGCTTGCGGTCCTCTGTCAGGTAGCACAGTCCCTGCTCCAGCGCGTCGCCGGGCCGGGTGATGCTGACCGGCGTGCCGCCGATCTCGATGCGCGTGCTTGTCGCAGGCCGCAGCCCGCAGAGCCCCTCCATCGCCTCGGTGCGGCCCGAGCCGATCAGCCCCGCGATCCCGAGGATCTCGCCCCTGTGCAGGTCGAAAGAGATGTCACTGGCGCGGCCCGGAACGCTCAGCCCCTCGACCCGCAGCAGCACCTCGCGGTCCGGCGCCACGTCCGGCTTGTCGGGATAGAGGTCCGAGACATCCCGGCCCACCATCGCCGTGGCCATCTGGTCCTCGGTGATCTCGCCGGCCGGGCCGTCGTGCACCAGCGTGCCGTCGCGCAGCACGGTCACCGTGTCGGCGATCTCGGCCACCTCGCCAAGCTTGTGCGAGGTGAACAGGATTGCCGTGCCGGTCGACTTCAGTGCCCGCACCTGCTCAAACAGGATGCGCGTCTCCGAGCCCGTCAGCACGGCGGTCGGCTCGTCCATCACCAGCACCCGCGCGTCGCGGCTGAGAGCCTTGGCGATCTCGACCATCTGCTTGTCCGAGTTCGACAGTTTCGACACCAGCGTGTCCGGGTCGATGTGGCAGTCGATGCGCGCGAGATACTCGCGCGTGAGCCGGCGCATCCGCGCCTTGTCGAGCAGCCAGCCCTTCCGCAGCTCGCGCCCCAGAAAGATGTTCTGCTCGACCGTCAACTGCTCGGCGAGGTTGAACTCTTGGTGGATCATCACGATCCCCGCCTCTTCGCCATCGTGCAGCGAGCCGAACGCGACCTCCTGCCCGTCCAGCAGGATCTGCCCCGAACTCGGTGCCTCGATGCCGGCGAGGATTTTCATCGTTGTCGACTTGCCCGCGCCGTTCTCGCCGATCAGCGCCAGCACCTCGCCCGCCCGCAGGTCGAGCGTGACCCCGTGGAGAACCTCCACGGGGCCGAAGCTCTTTGTCACCTGACGGAGCGCGAGGACGGAGGGTGCGCTCATGGCTTGGTCCTCACAGCTTGGTCCATGCCGCGTTGTCCCCCGCCGAGGCGACGCAGGCGCGGATGAAGGCCATGCCCTCGAGCCCGGCCGCAATCCCCGGAAGAACGCCCATCACCGCCTCACGCGACGCGCCGCCCTGCACCGCACGGATCGCCTCGGCGGCCTCGGTATAGATCGTCGCGAAGCCCTCGAGATAGCCCTCGGGATGCCCCGACGGGATGCGGCTGACGGAGGTCGAGGCGTCGATGGCCCCCGGGCCGTTGCGGGTCAGGCGGCGGGTCGGCTCGCCGTGGGGGGTGAACCACAGATAGTTGGGATCCTCCTGCGCCCACTCGAGCCCGCCCGTTTCGCCATAGACGCGCAAGCGCAGGCCGTTCTCGTTGCCCGGCGCGACCTGGCTGCACCAGAGCATGCCGCGCGCGCCGCCCTCGTAGCGCAGCAGAATATGGGCGTTGTCGTCGAGCTTGCGCCCCGCGCCGAAGCTTTGCAGATCGGCGGCCAGCTCGGCCCCGGCAAGGCCGGTGACAAAGCCCGCAAGATTATAGGCATGGGTGCCGATGTCGCCGATCGAGCCGCCTGCCCCGGACCGCTCGGGATCGGTGCGCCACTCGGCCTGCTTCACGCCCTCGGTCTCCACCGCGTCGGTCAGCCAGTCCTGCGGGTATTCCACCTGCACGATGCGGATCTTGCCAAGCGCGCCGTCGGCCACCATCTGCCGGGCCTGCCGGATCATCGGATAGCCGGTGTAATTGTGGGTGAGGATAAACAGCGCCTTGCTCTCGGCCACCGCCTTTTCCATCGCCTCGGCATCCTCGAAGGTCGCGGTCAATGGCTTGTCGCAGATCACGTGGATTCCGCGCGACAGAAAGGCCTTCGCGGCGGGGAAATGCACGTGGTTCGGGGTGACGATGCTGACCGCCTCGATGCCGTCCTCGCGCGCCGCCTCGGCCTCGGCCATCTCCTCGAAGCTGCCGTAAGAGCGCGCCGGGTCGAGCCCCAGCGCCTCGGCGCTGGCGCGGGCCTTCTCGGGGGTCGAGGAGAGCGCCCCGGCCACAAGGTCGAAGTGGCCGTCGATGCGGCTCGCGATGCGGTGGACCCCGCCGATGAAGGCGTCGTTGCCGCCGCCCACCATGCCCAGTCTGATACGTGTCATGTCAGCCGATCCCCAAAAGTTTCTTGTTGGTCGCCTCGTCGATATCTCCGCCCGCGAAGTCGTCGAAGGCGTGCGGCGTGACGCGGATGATGTGATCCTTGACGAATTGCGCGCCCTCGCGCGCGCCATCCTCGGGATGCTTCAGCGCGCATTCCCATTCCACCACGGCCCAGCCGTCGAAATCGATCGCCGCCATCTTCGCGAAGATCGCGCTGAAATCGACCTGCCCGTCACCGAGGCTGCGGAACCGGCCAGCGCGGTCGACCCAGGGCTGGTAGCCGCCGTAGACGCCCTGCCGCCCGGTCGGATTGAACTCGGCGTCCTTGACGTGGAACATCTTGATGCGCTCGGCATAGATGTCGATGTTGTCGAGATAATCGAGGCATTGCAGCACGTAATGCGAGGGATCGTAGAGCATGTTGCAGCGCGCATGGCCGTTCAGCTTGTCGAGGAACATCTCGAAGGTGACACCGTCGTGCAGGTCTTCCATCGGGTGGATCTCGTAGCAAACGTCGACGCCGCAGTCTTCGGCATGGTCGAGGATCGGGCGCCAGCGCCGGGCCAGCTCGTCAAAGCCCGTGTCCACCATGCCCTGCGGGCGCTGCGGGAAGGGATAGACGAAGGGCCAGCAGAGCCCGCCGGAGAAGGTCACATGCTGGCCGATGCCAAGGTGCTTCGAGGCGGTGAGTGCCTTCTTGACCTGCTCCACGGCCCATTCGGTGCGCTCTTTCGGCTTGCCCTGCACCTCGGGCGCGGCAAAGCCGTCGACCCAAGCGTCATAGGCCGGGTGGACGGCAACGAGCTGCCCGAGAATGTGGGTCGACAGGTCGGTCACCTCGACGCCGTTGTCGCGCGCCTGCCCCGCCCATTCGTCGCAATAGGTCTGCGAAGTTGCCAACTTGTCGAGGTCGACAAGCCGCGCATCCCAGACCGGCACCTGCACGCCCTTGTAGCCGCAGTCGGCGGCCCACTTGGTGATGCCCTCCCAGGAATCGAACGGCGCGGTGTCACCTGCGAACTGTGCCAGAAACAGCCCCGGCCCCTTGATGGTCTTCATCGTCTCCTCCCTTTCACCGCCTGAACAAGGCGGCCTTCAATGGTTATTCAACTTGCCGGCCTGCCGCGACACGGGGCGCGCGCCCCAGCGGTGGCCAGCCGTGTCAGCCCGTAGACTCGAGCGCATCCGCCTGCGCCTGCGGCAGGTTCTCGCGCACGAAGATTGTCGGCACGATCGGGTCGGTCCGCAGCAGCTCGCGACGGTCAGCCAGCAGCGTCAGATGCTCGATCACCCTCGCCACCTCTTCCTCAGGGCGCTGGTCGATGATCACGTCGATGAGCCCCTCCTCGAGCGCACGCCGCGAATGCGGCACCAGCTCGTGCAGGAAGACATGGGGCCGCGCAGCATCCGGCGGCAGCGCCTCGAGCACCCGGACGAGCCCCGCATTCCCAGCGCCGGCGCTGTAGATCGCGGTGATCGCGGGATCCTCGGCCAGCGCCTGGCCGACCAGCGTCTCGACCAGTTCGAAGCGGTCGCGGCCCTCGACCACGGGCGCGATCTCGAATTCGCCGCCAATCACCTCGCGCATCCCCGCAAGCCGCTCGGCGTGGTCGCGCGCCGACAGCGCCCCGACCACCGGCAGCACCCGGCCCCTGCGCCCGCCGTGCGCCATGCGGATCAGCCGGCCGACCGTGCGCCCCGCCACCACGTTGTCGATTCCCACATAAGCGTTTCGCTGCGATCCTGGCACGTCCGAGACCAGCGTGACCACCGGGATGTCGCGGGCCCTCAGCGCGGCGATTGCGGCCACTGTCTGCGCGTCATCGCTCGCAACCACGGCCACCCCATCGACCGGCGCTTCGGCCAGCGCCTCCATTCGCGTCGTCAGCGCCTCGGCATCGAAGGCCTCGACGCTTTCGACCAAGAGGCTGATGCGGTCGGACAGCAGCCGCGAAGCCGCCTCTGCGAACAGCGCCTGCACACGGTGAAAGAAGGCATTGGAGCCGGACGGCAATACGACTGCGAACCGGTAGAGGCGCTGCTGAGACAGGTTGGCGGCCGCCACATTGCGCACATAGCCCAACGCCTCGATCGCGGCATGCACGTTGCGTGCCGCCTTTTCGGAGACGCCCGCGCGGCCGTTCACGACACGATCCGCGGTCGCATAGCTGACACCAGCGCGACGCGCGACATCCGACAAAGTCGGTGGCCGTCTGTTCATCGTAGTCCTCCCTGCGCGCACGCTCGCAGCGAAACAGCGTTGCGTCAATCGAATTTTGATAGACGTCTATCAAAACCCGTCACCCACGCCCGTCTCGGCAGCCTCCGGGAGAACCCCGCGATGCGAGGGCAAACTCATGGTGAGGCCATGAATTTCCTTCAGTTCACGAGTCTCCTCTGCTAATCTTTCAAAAATTGACGTACGTACCTTCAACAGGTCGCCATACCGGAGACGCACAGACCCGATGACCCGCCCGACAATTCACGACGTTGCCCGGGTTGCGGGCGTCAGCCTCTCGACCGTCGACAGGGTTCTGAACGACCGTGACGGCGTGCGCGAGAAAACCCGCGACCGCGTGCTCGACGCGATCGGCAGCCTTGGGTTCGAACGCAACCTCGCCGCCGCCAATCTCTCGCGCAAGCGACGCTATCGGCTCTGCTTCATCCTGCCTGACGGGCAGAACAGCTTCATGCACGCGCTCGAGGCACACGTCGCGGAAGAGGCCGCGGCGGTCCTGCGCGACTTCACGGTCATCGAGACGCGCAAGGTTCCGGCCTTCGACGCGGGCGCGCTGGCCGAGATGCTGCGGAGCCTTGATCCCGAGACCGTCGACGGGGTCGCCATGGTGGCGACTGACGCCACCATCGTGCGCATTGCCGTGCGCGAACTGCGAGCCCGTGGCATCGCCGTCGTCACGCTGGTGTCGGACCTTCCAGGCTCTGAAAAGCAGGGGTTCATCGGCATTGACAACGTCCAGGCTGGCCGCACCGCGGGCAGCCTCCTGGGGCGTTTCTGCCGCGGCCGCACGGGCCGGATCGCGATGGTCAGCGGTTCGATGCTGGTGCGTGACCACGCCGAGCGGCGCCTCGGCTTCGAGCAGGTGCTGCGCACCGAGTTTCCCGAGCAGACGCTCATCGCTCCGCTCGAAGGGCGCGACGACAAGGACCTCGTGCGGGACCAACTGGCAGCGCAGCTCGCTGCGGATCCGGGGATCATCGGCGTCTACAGCATGGGCGCAGGCAACCGCGGCGTGGCCGAGGCGCTCGCCGGCCTGCCCCCCGAGAGGGATGTCTCGGTCGTGGTGCATGAGCTGACGCCCTATTCGCGCGAGGCGCTGCTGCACGGCAGCTTCGATGCCGTCCTGCATCAGGACAGCCGGCGCGAGGTGCAGGGCGCGATCCAGCTTCTGCGAAGCCTTCTGGACGGCCAACTGCCGTCGTCTGTCATCGAGCCGATCCGCGTCGAGATTTACATGCGCGACAACCTGCCCTGAAAAAATCGCGGCAACTGATACATTGCGTCATGGCAGTTGCTGACGTACGTTAGTCAAGAAATCAGATTCGCCGAAAGCGGGTGGAGGACCCGCGGTGAATCAGCCAAGGGAGGATTTCATGAGACATACCGTTGCCATAGCCGCGCTGATGGGCGGACTAGCATCGGCCGGGGGCGCAATGGCCCAGACCGAGATCAACGTGCTGCGCGTCGCCGTGAACGATGAGCAAGAGGCCTACTACGAGCAGATCGCCAAGGCGTTCGAGGCCGAGCACGAGGGTGTGAACGTCACCTTCGAGTACATCGCCAACGAGGCCTACAAGTCGAAGCTGCCGACGCTGCTGCAGTCGGACGCGCGGCCCGACATCTTCTACAGCTGGGGCGGTCAGACCCTGGTCGAACAGGCCGAGGCAGGCTTCCTGCAGCCGATCAGCGACATGCTCCCCGAGGGGTTTGCCGAAACCATCCCCGAGGCCGGGCTGACCGCCTATTCGGTGGACGGCACGCTCTACGGCCTGCCCCTTTATGCCACCGAGGTGGTGTTCTGGACCAACAAGGCGCTGACCGAGAAGGCCGGTGTCGATCTCGACGCGATCAAGACCTGGGACGATTTCCTTGCCGCAGTACAGACGGTGAAGGATGCGGGGATCACCCCGATCATCGTCGGCGGGCAGGACAAGTGGCCGCTGCACTTCTACTGGAGCTACCTGGCCCTGCGCGAAGGCGGCAAGGACATCATCTCGCAGGCCATGGCGGGCGAGGATGGCGGCTTCGAGAACGAGGCCTTCGTGGCTGCGGGCAAGGACTTCCAGGAGTTGACCGCGCTCGAGCCCTTCCAGCCCGGCTTCATGGGCACCACCTACGAGACCTCGAGCGGCATGTTCGCCGATGGTGCAGGAGCCTTCTACCTGATGGGCGACTGGGACTACCTGCCGATGCGCGAGCGTTCGACCAGCGGCGAGGGCCTGCCGGACGACCAACTGGCGATCGTCAACTTCCCGGCGGTCTCTGACCCTGTGGTCGAGGGCGGCGAAGGTGCGACGCTCGGCGGCATCAATGGTTGGGCCGTGTCGAATTCCGCGGAGCCCGAGGCGGTCGAATTCCTGGCCTACCTGCTCAGTGCCGAGAACCAGCGCGAGGCCGCGCGCCAGCAGATCTTCATCCCCATCGTCAAGGGCACCGGCGACGCGCTGGAAAACCAGTTCTACGCCAAGGTCTCGAAGGACGTCGAAGACAGCTCGTACCACCAGATCTTCCTCGACCAGTTCCTCGGAGCCTCGGTCGGTGCGACGGTCAACGACATCTCGGCCGACCTCGCCCAGGGCGCGATCACTCCCGAGGAGGCAGCAGCGCAGGTCCAGGAGGCCTGGAGCTTCCGCTGACGCCCCACTCCCAGAGCGCCGCGCGCCGTCCCTCTCGGCGTGCGGCATCCGTCCCCACTTCTTCCTGACATACCGGAGACTGGCATGGCCACTGCCGCCGCCAGCCGGAGATTGCCGGCGTCCGAACGCCTGCGCCGCAGCCTCGGAAACGGTCGCGTCAGCGCCGTCCTGATCCTGCTGCCTCCTGCGCTGATCCTCTTCACCCTCTTCGTGATCCTGCCGCTCGGCGAGTCCGGCTACTACTCGTTCTTCAACTGGAACGGCTACGGCGCCCCGACCGACTTCGTCGGGCTGGAGAATTACCAGCGGATCGCCGGGCATTCGATCTTCCACAAGGCGGTCGGCAACACCGTCAAGATCGTCGCGGTCTCGCTGCTGATCCAGATGCCGCTGGCCCTGGTCCTGGCGCTGCTGATCTTTCGCAAGACGCCGACCAACGCGGTGTTCCGGCTGATCTTCTTCCTGCCCTACATCCTTGCCGAGGTGGCGGCGGGCCTGATCTGGAGCTTTGTCTTCGACGGCAACTACGGCGTCACCGCCTCGATCGCGCAGTCGCTGGGCATGGAAAGCTTCTTCATCCTCGCCGACCGGGACTGGGCCTTTGTCGCAGTGATGACGGTGATCGTCTGGAAGTACTTTGGCTTTCACATGATGATCTACATCGCCGCCCTGCAATCAGTCCCCGAGGACCTGATCGAGGCGGGCCGGATCGAGGGCGCCAAACGGCTGCAGATCGTGCGCTACGTGCAGATCCCGCACATCAAGCCGGCGATCATCGTCAGCGCCTTCTTCGCCATCATCGGTGCGCTACAGGTCTTCGACGTAATCATCCCGCTGACCAACGGTGGCCCCTCGAACCAGACCCACACGATCGTCACCTACCTCTACACCTTCGGCCTCACGCGCCTGAACATCGGCTTCGGCAGCGCCGTCGGGGTGATCCTCTTTGTCGCGGCAATCACCGTTGCGGTCTTCTACCAGCGCTTCTTCATGAAAGGCGACAAGGCATGACCCGCGGCCACCTGCTTCGCAACATCCTCCGCGTCGCCTTCCTGTGTCTCGTGGCGAGCTTCGTGCTCGCCCCGATGGTGGCGACGGTCCTGGGCGGCTTCAAGACCAATGCCGAGATCCGCACCAATGCCTTTGCCCTGCCGGCAAGCTGGAACTGGGAATTCTACGGCTCGATCGTCGCGGACCCCGCGTTCTGGCGCTACTTGGGCAACTCGCTGCTGATCTCGTCGGTTGCGGTGGTGCTCACGCTGATCGTCGGAGCCGCCGCCGCCTATGTCTTCGCGCAGATCAAGTTCTTCGGCTCGCGGATGCTGTTCTCCTATCTGCTTCTGGGGCTGATGTTTCCCTTCGCGACGGCGATCCTGCCGCTCTTCATCAAGGTGCGCGACGTCGGGCTGCTCGACACCTGGTGGGCGGTGATCCTGCCGCAGACCGCCTTTTCGCTGTCGCTCGCGATCCTGCTCTTCCGCACCTTCTTCGAGCAACTGCCGAAGGAGCTCTTCGAGGCCGCCTATATCGACGGCTGCGGCTACGTGCGGTTCTTCTGGCGCTTCACCCTGCCGCTCTCTGCGCCGATCCTGGCGACGGTGGGGGTCTTCGTCTTCGTGCAGAGCTGGAACAACTTCCTCTTGCCGCTGGTGGTGCTGAACTCGCGCGAGGTCTTCACCTGGCCGCTCGGCATGATGCAGTTCCGCGGTGAATACGTCACCGAATGGAACCGCACGCTGGCCTTCGTGACGCTCACGCTGGTGCCCGCCATCGTCTTCTTCCTCGCTGCGCAGAAATACATCGTCGCGGGGCTGACCGGCGGCGCCGTCAAAGGATGACTTCAATGACCGAAATCCGGAATCCGATCCTTCCCGGGTTCAACCCCGACCCCTCGATCGTGCGGGTGGGCGACGATTACTACATCGCCACCTCGACCTTCGAATGGTACCCGGGCGTGCAAATCCACCACTCGCGGGACCTGCGCAACTGGCAGCTGGTGAAGCGCCCGCTGGAGCGTGCGGCACAGCTCGACATGCGCGGCGATCCCGACTCCGGCGGGATCTGGGCGCCCTGCCTCACCTATGCGGATGGCCTCTTCTGGCTGATCTACACCGACGTGAAGCGCCGCGACGGGGCATGGAAGGACAGCCACAACTACCTCGTCACCGCGCCCTCGGTCGAGGGTCCCTGGTCCGATCCGATCTACCTAAATTCGTCGGGCTTCGATCCCTCGCTCTTCCACGACGAGGACGGGCGCAAATGGCTGCTCAACATGATCTGGGACCACAACCAGACCGGCGGCGACCGCTTTGGCGGCATCGTCTGCCAGGAGTACTCGGCGGAGGAACAGCGCCTCGTCGGCCCGGTCCACAACATCTACCGCGGCACCGACCACAAGCTGACCGAGGGGCCGCATCTCTACCGCCGCGACGGCTGGTACTACCTGCTGACCGCCGAAGGCGGCACCGGCTACGATCACGCGGCCACGATGGCGCGCTCGCGCGACCTGCTCGGCCCCTACGAGACCGACCCGGCCAAGCACCTGCTCACCTCGAAGGACGCACCGGGCGCCTACCTGCAGCGCGCCGGTCACGCCGACATCGTCGAGACGCAGGACGGTGAGCACTACCTTGTGCACCTCTGCTCGCGCCCGCTGGACGAGACGCGTGGCATCGAGACCGGCCGCGCGAAGGGCATCCATGCCGACGACGTGCGCCGCTCGCCGCTGGGCCGGGAGACCGCGATCCAGAAACTGGTCTGGCCCAAGGACGAGTTCCCCCGCCTCGCCCACGGCGGCTGCGTGCCCGCCGCCTCGGTGGCGGCGCCGGATCTGCCCGAGCACCGGTTCGAGCCCGAGCCCGCCCGGCTGACCTTTGCCCCCGGCGCGCTGCCGCGGCCCCTGCAATGGCTGCGCAGCCCCGAGCCCGAACGGCTCTTTTCGCTGACCGAGCGCCCCGGCGCGCTGCGCCTCTTCGGGCGCGAGGCCCCGGGCTCGCAGTTCGATCACGCGCTGGTGGCGCGGCGGCAGACCGATCTCGCCTTCACCGCCGAGACCGAGATCGACGTCACCCCCGGCGACTACCAGCAGTTCGCCGGGCTGATCTCCTGGTACGGGCGGTTCAAGTTCCACTACCTCGCGGTCACCGCCGACGCGGCCAGCAACCGGCTGCTGACGGTCTACAGCTGCGCCGCCGATTGGCCCGACGCGCGGGTGAGCTACCCGGTCACGCCGATCCCCCTGCCCGCCTCCGGCACGGTGCGGCTTGGCGTGGACGTCAACGGCGGCAGCCTGCGCTTCCGCTACGGGCTCGGCGAGAACGGCGACTGGCGGGACCTTGGGATCACGCTCGACCAATCGGCAATATCGGACGAGGCCGGCAACGGGCCGGGTAACAACTTCACAGGCGCCTTCGTGGGCATGTGTGCGCATGACACATCGGGGCGCGGCCGCCCCGCCGATTTCCTGCATTTCACCTACGAGCCCAACGAGTCCCGGACATGACGAACGCAAGGAGCCGAACCCATGGCTGAAGTCCGCCTCAACAACATCACCAAGAAATTCGGCGCCGTGACCGTCATCCCTGACATGTCCCTGACGGTGCCCGACGGGTCTTTCACCGTGCTCGTCGGCCCGTCGGGCTGCGGCAAGTCCACGCTGCTGCGCATCATCTCGGGCCTCGAGATGCCCAGCGACGGCGAGGTGATGATCGGCGGCGAGGATGTCACCTTCGCCGAACCCTCGGACCGGGGTATCTCGATGGTGTTCCAGAGCTACGCGCTCTACCCGCACATGACCGTGGCGCAGAACATCGACTTCGGGCTGCGACTGGCCAAGACCCCCGCCGCCGAGCGCGAGGCGCGGGTGGCCGAGGCAGCGCGGATCCTCGCGCTGGAGGACTATCTCGACCGCAAGCCCGGGCAGCTCTCGGGCGGTCAGCGCCAGCGCGTCGCCATCGGCCGTTCGATCGTGCGCCAGCCGAAGGTCTTCCTCTTCGACGAGCCGCTGTCGAACCTCGACGCCGCGCTGCGCGGGCAGATGCGGGTGGAGCTGGCGCAGCTGCACCAGTCGCTCGACGCGACGATGATCTACGTCACCCACGACCAGGTCGAGGCGATGACCCTCGCCGATCAGATCGTGGTGATGAACCGCGGCCGGATCGAGCAGGTCGGCGCGCCGATGGAGCTCTACGACCGCCCCATGACCGAGTTCGTCGCCGCGTTCATTGGCTCGCCCAAGATGAACCTCCTGCCCGGCGAGGCCGTCGGGCGGAGCGACGTGAAGACCGTTGGCATCCGCCCCGAGCACCTGCGCGCCGACCACGAAGCCGGCGATTGGCCTGCCACCGCCAAGGTGGTGGAAACGTTGGGGGCCGACACCGTGGTCTACGCTGATGCGGGTGCCCTTGGCGAGATTACCGTGCGCCTGCCCGGCAACATGCGCCTGAACGCCGGCGAGCGGCTCTTCCTGAGCCCCGAGCCGGGCAACCTTCATCTCTTCGACAAGGACGGGAACCGGATGGAGCAAACATCATGACTGCGTTGGGAGTGGGCGTCGTCGGCTGCGGCGTCATCAGTGAAATCTACCTGAGCAATGCCGCGCTTTTTCCGCAGATCGAACTGCGGGCCGTGGCGGATCTGAACTCCGACGCAGCCCGCGCCAAGGCCGAGGCCCATGGCGTGCCGGCGATGACGCCTGCCGAGCTGATGGCGCGGGACGACATCGACATCGTGCTCAACCTCACCATCCCGGCGGCGCATGTCGAGGTCGGGCTGGCCGCGCTCGAGGCGGGCAAGCACGTCTACTCGGAAAAGCCCCTCGCAGGCAGCACCGCAGACGCGCGGCGGCTCGTCGAGGCCGCGGAAGCACGCGGCCTCAGGATCGGCTGCGCCCCCGACACGTTCCTCGGCGGCGCGCATCAGAGCGCCCGCGCGCTGCTCGATGCCGGGCGCATCGGAACACCCACCGCGGGCACCGCGACGCTGATGCTCGCCGGACACGAGCGCTGGCACCCCAACCCCGATTTCTACTACGCCGGGCCAGGGGCCGGGCCGCTCTTCGACATGGGCCCCTACTACATCACTGCCATGGTCGCGCTGCTGGGTCCGGTGCGCCGGGTGACCGCGCTTGCCGCGCGCGGCCGCGACCGCCGGATCATCGCCACCGGCCCACGCGCGGGCCAGTCGGTCCCGGTCGAGACCCCCACCCATGTGACAGGTGTGCTCGAATTCGCCGACGGCGCGCTGGTGCAGATCGTTACCAGCTTCGACGTGAAGGCCCATGGGCACGCACCGCTCGAGCTTTACGGCACCGAGGGCTCGCTGGTCATTCCCGACCCGAACCGCTTCGACGGCACGGTGCGCCTCTATGGAGAGGACTGGCAGGACCAGCCCACCACCCACGCCCATGGCGACGGCAACTACCGCGGTCTTGGGCTTGCCGAGATGGCCACGGCGATCCAGGCCGGGACGCCGCACCGCGCGAGCGGCGCGCTGGCACTGCACGTGCTCGACGTGATCGAGACCCTCCTGGCCTCGGCCGAGAGCGGGCAGGCCATCGACCTCAAAACCACCTGTGAGCGCCCGGCGGCCATGCGCCCCGGCGGCACCATCGGAGACATCAGCGCAGCGGAGGCGGCATGACGAAGAAGGCACTCATTTTCTGGGGCGGCTGGGAGGGTCACGAGCCCGAGGCCTGCTCCGCAATCGTCGAGGACATGCTCCGGACCGAGGGCTTCGACACAAGGCGCGAAGAAGGCATCGCGGTGCTCGGCGAAGAGGGTCTCGGGCAGTACGATCTCATCGTGCCGGTGATGACCCAGGCCCAGGTCGGCAAAGACGAGCTGGCCAACCTTCTGGCGGCCATCGAGGCCGGCACCGGGCTCGGCGGTTTCCATGGCGGCATGGGCGACACCTTCCGCGCGGACCCGGCCTACCAATTCATGGTGGGCGGGCAATGGGTGGCCCATCCGGGCAACATCCTCGATTACCGGATCGAGATCACCCGGCCCGAGGATCCGCTGGTCGAAGGCATTGGCGATTTCGACTACCGCTCCGAGCAATATTACCTCCACGTCGATCCCGGCATCGAGGTGCTGGCAACCACGACCTTCAGCGGCGAGCACGCCCCCTGGACCAAGGGCACCGTCATGCCGGTGGTCTGGAAGCACCGTTACGGCCAGGCGCGGGTGTTCTACTCGGCGCTCGGCCATGTCGCCTCGGAATTCGAGGTGCCCCAGATGAAAGAAATCCTGCGCCGCGGCCTGCTCTGGGCGGCGCGCTGATCTTTGCGGGCACCGCCGGCCCTGCCGCGCGGATGCCCCTTCCCCACCACATCCCGGCCTCCCCCCAATCCGGCGGAGGCATTGAAAGGACCGCACATGTCTGATTTCTTTGGCGACCTCAAACCGCTGCGTTTTGATCCCGAGGGCGAAGGCCCCTGCTTCCGCCACTACAACCCCGACGAGATCGTCATGGGCAAGCGCATGGAGGACCACCTGCGCTTCGCGGTGGCCTACTGGCACAGCTTCGCCTATGAGGGCGGCGACCCCTTCGGCGGCCGCACTTTCGAGCGCCCGTGGTTCGGCGAGGACATGGACGCCGCGCGCCGCAAGGCCGATGTCGCCTTCGAGATGTTCGACCTGCTGAACGTGCCCTTCTTCTGCTTCCACGACGCCGACATCCGCCCCGAAGGCGCGAACTTCTCCGAGAGCCTGCGCAACTTCGAGGAAATCGTCGACATCTTCGAGCGCAAGATGGAGACCTCGAAGACCCGGTTGCTCTGGGGGACCGCGAACCTGTTCAGCAACCGCCGCTTTATGGCCGGGGCTGCCACCAACCCCGACCCCGACGTCTTTGCCTGGTCCGCCGCCACGGTGAAGGCCTGCCTTGACGCCACGCATCGCCTGAACGGCGCGAACTACGTGCTCTGGGGTGGGCGCGAGGGCTACGAGACCCTGCTCAACACCGACATGGGCCGAGAGCGTGAACACGCCGGGCGCTTCCTGTGCATGGTGGTCGATCACGCCAAGAAGATCGGCTTTGACGGCACCATCCTGATCGAGCCGAAGCCGCAGGAGCCCACCAAGCACCAGTACGATTACGACGTGGCGACGATCTACGGCTTCCTCAAGGATTTCGGGCTTGAGAAAGAAGTGAAGCTGAACATCGAGCAAGGCCACGCCATTCTCGCCGGGCACAGCTTCGAGCACGAGCTGGCGCTGGCGCGGGAACTTGGCATTCTGGGGTCGATCGACATGAACCGCAACGACTACCAGTCCGGCTGGGACACCGACCAGTTCCCCAACAACGTGCCCGAGACCGCGCTGGCCTATTACGAGATCCTGCGCGACGGCGGCTTCACAACCGGCGGCACCAACTTCGACGCCCGCCTGCGCCGGCAGTCGCTGGACCCCGAGGACCTGATCACCAGCCACGCCGGGGCGATGGACATTTGCGCGCGCGGCTTCAAGGCGGCGGCGCGTATGCTCGAGGACGACGCGCTCGAGGCGCCGCGGCGCGAGCGCTATGCTGGCTGGGACACGCCCGAGGCGCAAGCGATGCTCCAAAGCGACCTCGACACCATTTCCGCGCGTGTGATCTCGGAGGGCATCGACCCGCAGCCGCGCTCCGGCCGGCAGGAGGTTCTGGAGAACATCGTCAACCGCTACGTGTGACGCCGGCCGCCCGATGCGATCGGGACATGACAGCACGGCGCGCCCGGACCTCGGGCGCGCCGTTTTCTTCTGCGCATTCGGTCCACCCCTGCTTCGACCGATCGCCTGCAACGCCCTGCCGCCTGCTGCGCGAGGGAGAGTTGGAGCCCCACAACCGGGGCCCTTCAAGCGATCCCTTCGACGGCACGCATTTCTGCAACCACGCAGGCAGGCAGCCACGGGGCTTTTGCGACATCATGTGCGAGCGCCCGAGCGCGTCCCCCAGTAGGTCGACGGCAGACCACGCATCAGAATGCAGCCCGGCCCACTTGCCGGAGTCAGCTTTCGCATATCCGCAAACATGCCCTCATCAGAGCCCAAGCGGCCCTGAGAGTTCCTTGAAACAGCTGCGATAACTCAAGACAAAGCGCGCTCGGTTGCGTTTTGGCTCATGCGAGAGTTTTCCCTTGATTACCTTAGGTCAATCGCAACGATAATACACTCAGAGGTAGCGGGCGACTCGGCTTCAGCCCTGCCGGCGATATTGAAAGACCGATTTTGATACAGTCCTTGATGCAGAAAGGCTGATCCATGGCACGCCATTTCGTCTCCATCCTGCTTTCCAGCACATTGCTCGCGACGCCACTTCTGGCGCAGGTGAACACCGACGCCGGCACCATCACGCCCGAGAAGATCGAACGTTTCTTCAACCAGCCGGGCTATTCGCCCTATGCTGGGCGCAACTTCCCGACCCGCCCGCTCTGGGGCGAGATGCACCTGCACACGTCTTGGTCGGGCGACGCGGTCGCAGGCGGCACCCGGATCGGTCCCGACGAGGCGCTGCGATATGCCAAGGGTGCCCAGATCACCTCCAGCACCGGCGTCGATGTGAAGTTGTCACGCCCTTACGACTACATGATGGTGGCCGATCACTCCGATGCGTTGAACATCTTCAACGGCATCCTCGAGGGCGATCCCACGCTGATGACCGATCCGCAGCTCAAGGAATGGAACAAGGGCATGAATGCCGGCGGCGCCGCGGCCAGCGCGGTGGTCATGGACATCATCACCCAGCAGGGCGAAGGCACGCTGCCAGAGGCCGTGACGGACAACGACACGCAGTTCGACATGTGGCGGCAGATGACCGAGATCGTCGAGGGCCACAACCAGCCCGGCATTTTCACTGCGCTCATCGGCTACGAATGGACATCGAATTTCGGCGGCGGCAACAACTTGCATCGCAACATCGTCTACCGCGACGGCAAGGACAAAGCCGACATGGTGCGGCCCATGACCACCTTCGACAGCGACATTCCCAACAAGCTCTGGGAGTGGATGGAAGCCTACGAGGAAACCACGGGAGGCAGGGTTCTGGCCGTCCCGCACAACGGCAACCTCTCGAACGGGCTGATGTTCGCCACCGAGACCCCGGATGGTCAGCCGATCGACCAGGACTGGGTGGAGACGCGGGCGCGCTGGGAACCGCTCTACGAGGTCACACAGGGCAAGGGCACCTCCGAGCAGCATCCGACACTCGCGCCCACCGACGAGTTCGCGGACTTCGAAATCTGGGACAAGGGCAACCTGAACGTGGTGCCCAAGGAACCCGGCATGATCGACTACGAGTATGCCCGCGAAGCGCTCAAGCGCGGTCTGCTGCTCGAGGATGAGTTCGGCACGAACCCGTTCAAGTTCGGCATGGTCGGCTCGACTGACGCCCATACTGGCATTTCCTCTACGGAAGAAAACAATTTCTTCGGAAAGTTCCCTGCAAGTGAGCCCTCGCCCGAACGCTCCACCGGAAATGCCTTCGACTTCGAGGGCCGCACCGTGAAGGACTGGCAGCTCGGCGCCTCCGGCTTGATGGCGGTCTGGGCGCAGGAGAACACCCGCGCCTCGATCTGGGACGCGATGAAGCGCAAGGAGGTCTACGGCACCACCGGCACCCGCATCGGGCTGCGCTTCTTCGGCGGCTGGGAGTTTGAAGAGGCTGACGCGCTGGGGCGGAACCCCGGAACCATCGGCTATGGCAAGGGCGTGCCCATGGGCGGCGACCTGATGCCCGCGCCCGAGGGCGCCGAGGCGCCAAGCTTCCTCGTCGCGGCGCTGAAGGATCCCTACTCGGGCAACCTCGACCGCATCCAGATCGTGAAAGGCTGGGTCGATGCCGAGGGTGAGATGCAGGAGAAGATCTTCGACGTGGTCTGGTCTGGCGACCGCGAGCCCGGTGAGGACGGCAAGCTGCCTCCGGTCGGCGATACGGTGGACGTGGAGAACGCCAGTTTCGCCAACACCATCGGCGCGTCCGAGCTGATCACCGTCTGGACCGATCCCGAGTTCGACCCGGCGCTCGATGCCTTCTACTACGCCCGGGTCATCGAGATCCCGACCCCGCGTTGGACCGCCTACGACACCGCCTATTTCGACGATGCAGCCTTCACCGACGACGTGCCGATGACGGTGACCGACCGCGCCTACAGCTCGCCGATTTGGTACTCCGCGAGCGGCGAGTAAGCATGTCTGGCTTCGGAACCGAGGTCCCCCTAGATCGCCCGTTTGACGAGGCGGTCGAGGCGGTGACCGCGGCGCTCGCCGCCGAGGGCTTCGGGGTGATCTCGCGGATCGATCTCGACAAGGCCTTCGCGGAGAAGCTCGGCACCGAGTTTCGCCGTTACACCATCCTCGGGGCGTGCAACCCAGGGCTCGCCCATCGGGCGGTGACCGCGCGGCCCGACGTCGGCCTGCTGCTGCCGTGCAACGTCACCGTCGAGGAGGCCCCCGGTGGCGCGCTGGTCCGCCTGGTGGACGCCGGACAGATGATGGCCATGGGCGATCTTGGAGAAGTGGCCGAGATTGCCGATCTGGCGCAGGACGCGGGCGCCCGGCTGAACCGGGTCGCCGATACCTTGCGCAGCGGCTGATGGCGGAAGGGTCAGGAAGGCAGGACCATGAAGATCGGCACCATTCTCCGCTCCCCGCTGCTGCATTTTTTCGTGCTGGGCGGGCTCGTCTTCGGGTTTTATGCAGTCACAGCCCCGCCAGAGGCCCGCGCCCCCCGCGACGATGTGCTGCGCCTCACCGAGGCAGAGATGAACCGCATGGCCGACAGTTTCCTGGCCGCATGGGGCCGTGCCCCGACCGAAGCGGAATCCCGCGGCCTTGTACGCGACTGGGCGATAGAGGAGGTGATGGTGCGCGAGGCGTTGGCGCTCGGTCTCGACAAGGGTGACGCGATGATCCGCAACCGCCTGCGCACCAAGATGGAGTTCCTCGCCGAGGCCCCTGCCGCCACCATGACGCCGGACGACGCGGCACTGGAGGCGTATTACGCGCAGAACGCCGCGGCCTACGCGCGCCCCGCGCAGGTCAGCTTCACGCAGGTGTTGCTGCCCGGAGATGCCACGGCTGAGGAAGTGGCGGCGCTGCGCGCCGAGCTGGAGCAGGGTGCGGACCCCGGCGGAATTGGACAGGCGACGATGCTGCCGACGCGGCTCGAGGCGATGGCCGCGCCGGCGGTGGAACGTGTCTTCGGCGGCGGCTTCGGCGGGGCGGTGGCCGGGTTGCCGCTGTCCGCCTGGTCGGGGCCGCTGTCCAGCGGCTACGGGCAGCACCTGGTCAGGCTGGACGCGGTCGAGGCGGCGCAACTGCCGCCGCTCGAGAGGCTGCGCGACACGGTAATCGCCGACTGGCGCTCAGCCGAGGCGCGCAAGATGCGCACTGCCTTCACCGACGAGTTGCTGAGCCGATATAGGCTGGACCTGCCCGGTGATGATGCGGCGGAGCAGCCATGAGGCATTTCCTGGCCCTGATCCTGCTGCTGACCGCGACGCTGCACCCCGGCTGGGCGAGGGCCCATGCTCTCGATCCCGGCTTTCTCGAGCTGTCGGCCATGGATAGCACGCAATGGCGGGTGAGCTGGCGGATGCCCGACGTGAACGGACGCCCGATGCCGATCAGGCCGCGACTGCCCGAAAACTGCCAACAGACCCCGGCGCCCGATCCCGCCTTCGACGGGAGGGCCTGGGTCACCTCGTTTCTTGCCACCTGCCCCGAGGGGCTGGCAGGCGGCAGCATC
This sequence comes from Salipiger sp. PrR003, assembly GCF_010500785.1. NCBI lineage: Bacteria > Pseudomonadati > Pseudomonadota > Alphaproteobacteria > Rhodobacterales > Roseobacteraceae > Salipiger > Salipiger sp. PrR003. The sequence continues at coordinate 3,726 of NZ_JAAGOV010000109.1, read as the reverse complement.
GGCATCGACGGGCTGGAGCGCACGCGCACCGACGTGCTGGTGCGCTACGAACTGGAGCCAGGGCAGGCGCAGACGCAGCGTCTCACGGCAGGATCGCCGGAGTTCACCGTCCCCGCCGAGCTGGGTCCAGGCGCGGTCTTTGCCAGCTATGTCTCGCTGGGCGTCACCCATATCCTCGAAGGCGCGGATCACCTTATATTTGTCTTTGCCCTGCTGCTGCTCGTGCGCCAGCCGCGGCGCCTGCTCTGGGCGATCACCGCCTTCACCCTGGCGCATAGCCTCACGCTGGCCGCCGCCACGCTGGGCCTGTTGCGCCTGCCCTCGGCCCCGGTCGAGGTCGTGGTGGCGCTGTCGATCGTCTTTCTCGCCTACGAGCTGGCTCTGCCGCCCGAACGTCGCGATCCCGTCTCCGAGCGCTTTCCGGCGCTGGTCTCCTTCGGCTTCGGGCTTATCCACGGGCTGGGCTTTGCCGGCGCGCTGCGCGAGATCGGCCTGCCACAGGCAGACATACCGCTGGCACTGCTGTCGTTTAATATCGGGGTCGAAATCGGCCAGCTGATGTTCATAGGCGTCGTGCTGACGATCGGCTATTTCGCGCGCCGCATGGCCCCGGCGCTGGCCAAGCACGGAGCGCTCCTGAGCCGGGCAGCCAGCTATGGCATCGGCAGCATCGCGGCCTTCTGGGTGATCGGGCGCATGACGGCATTCTGATTATACCCACGATGACTTTGGCTCCGCGTTCCATGAGACGCAGGCCCTCGAGATGGTCGCACCTCGGAGCAGAGTTCTTGCTGCTGCGGGGCGTGTTCGGAACGTCCGCACTGCCGCCTCTAATCCCCTGAAGGAGGCTGCAAGGGGCGATGAAAGGCTGCTTCAGGGAGCCGCGCCGCGGCATGGCTCACCCAAGCGAAGGTCGGGCGCCGCACCTCGGCTTTCCCGAAGTCCCATCCGGCGAAGGCGCGGACGCGCAAGCGCGTGCCCGTCGTCGCAAAGACCTCACGCCAATCGAAGGCATCCCAGATTGACTCCCGGAGGTTCCCGGTCGCCAAGGCGGCGGCAAGACCCAAGGCACCAAGGTCGATGTTTTAAAGTGAGTATTGCGGATCGAGCGCACTCTCGATGTAGATGCCGTCCTTGCGGTGGATGGCCTCGACGGCGACCAGCAGGATGCTGAGCGCGATCAGCGTTTCGACCGGGAGCGGCGACAGTGAGACGTAGCCGAAGGGCGCGAGATGCTCGGGCTGGTTTTCCGTCACCAAAACGAGGTGCATCCCCAGCCCCGAGCGCACCGGCCCGGACCACGTCGCGACCGGCCGCTCCGAGAGTGTGTCCGCAATGCCGCCACCGAATGAGTTTCCCCGTGCCCGCGCCGAAGTCAGCGCCCAGTCCGTCGGCATCGCCAGCTTGCCGCGCTGGCCCGGCGGGACCTCTCCGCCCCCCCCTGCAACGACGCGAGCGCCGCTTCCGACGCCTCGTCCCCGGCCTCGGCAGGCAGGGGGAGCGCCTGCCGGAACACGATAGCCTGCGGCAGGATGAAGAAATCGGGGGGCGCGGCTTGGAAGGCGCGCAGCTGTTCCTCGGTGGGCGTAGTAGAAAGCCCCTACGTCGGGGGGCCAGTCGGGATCGGTCCAGACCGTCATCCGCTCGGGATCGCCCTTCTCGGTGTTGAACTCACCGGTCTCCATGTTGATCGGAGCATCGACGGGCGTGACGCTGCCATCCGCCTGTAGGCGGTCGCCGGAGGCCGCGACGTCGTAGATGGTGTCCTTCATCTCGCCGTTCTCGTACCAGCCCTTGATGATCTGGATGCGGTCGAGGTTCGGCCCGATCGGGTCCTTCATCGCCCAGACGAGGAACTGCGGTGCCTCGGTGCCGGTGTAATCGCCGCCCATGGGCACGCCCTTGGCGTAGCCGTCGGTGACCATGGAGTCATAGCTGTCGTAGCTCTCGGCAAAACCCTGCCCGGCGAAGACGCGCACCTTCATGCGCGGGCCGGAGGTGGCGAAGGTCTCCTTGGCCATCATCGAGTCCCAGATCGCGCCACGGGTGTTGGACTCCGCCCAGACCGCTGTCAGCGCGCCGGGGTTCACGTCGGAGATTTGCATCTCGCCCTCGAGCACCGAGGTCGAGCGTATCTCGGCGGTCTGGTCGGCATAGCCATGGCTGCCGACCATGAAGTTGTCTTCCTCGACGTTGCTTGGGGTGCCGTTGTGACTGTCGGTGCCGCCGACGAAGCCATATTTGAACGGCTTCACCCCGAGGTCGGCATTATACTTGATGCCGCGCCCAAGCCCGTAGCGCACGAAGTTCTCCTTCACAAAGCCACGGCCGCTGAAGCGCTGGATCGACACGGCGTTCTCGAAATCGGCGAACTCGTCGTTGGGCCAGAAATTCGGCACCACCTCGGAGTTGCCCTTCACCTGCATCATTTCGATCAGCGGCTCCATCGAAGCGCGGGTCTCGGCATACTCCTGGCCTATCGGCACGCCGGTCAGGCTCGCCTCGGCGAAGAGCAGCCCCTTGGATTCATTCGAGTTGTGCGGGATCGCGAAGACCTTCTTGCCGTCGTCGCGCTGTGCCTGCATCCACGCCCAGAGCTGTTCTGGATCACCGCCCTCGTTCGAGGAAAACGGCATCTCGGGCACGTTCGCATCGCGGAAGAAGACGTTGCGGTGCTGGTTCGATCCGCCCGGCGCCGAGGTCCACTCATAGGCATGGATGGTGGTAAAGGTGCCCGGCTGGTAGTGCTTCTCGGTCGCCTCGACGTTCTTCTGCCACGTCGTCTTGATCGCCTCCTCGCCCTGGAAGAAGGGCGGGTGCGGATCGCCGCCACCGGCCAGCGGGGTCAGCACGTACTTGCCATAGAGCCCCAGCGCGGTCTCGAGATCCGGCGCGGTGCGGAAGGCGACAGCGATCTCGTCATCATAACCGGGGGCACCCTCGGTCATGAGGCTGTAGGCCTCGCCCATGAATTCCGAGTGGTCGGTGACGGCGACGAAATCGAGCGGGCGCTTGATCTTGTGCAGGCTGCCGTTGACCATGATCTCCTCGCCCTTGGCGAAGCGGTAGGCATCGTCCGGCGTCAGCCGGTTGCCGCCGATGAAGGCGTCCATCGACACACCTGTGTGGACGTGCTGCTCGCCGAAATAAGCCTCCTTGAGCGGATTGGTCGGGGCGTTGGCCTCTGTGGCCTGCGCCAGCGCGCCAGTGGCGGTCGTGGCAAGCAGGGCGCCAATGCCTATCAGGGGCAGGAAATTGGGTCGTTTCATGATCAAATGTCCTCGTTCCGTAAGGAATCCGAAGGTTGGTAATATCGACAGCTTAGCACGCAAAGTGGTCACGCATAGCGGGAGTAGACTATCCAGCCCAATGGAATAACACTGCCCACGCATGGGCATTTCGAAACATATTGACCTAACTGCAGAGGACAGGCGCAAGCTTGAGGGACGGGGATGGCTCTACCGTCAGCCCGAGGCGCTCCGCGCGGCCGTGCTGGACGCCTGCGTGGTGATGGAGCTGGACCGGGGCGAGAGCGCCATGCACCTCGGTGGCGAAGACGGCGGGCTCTTCGGGCTGATCTCCGGCTGGCTCGACGTCTTGATCTCGCCGGGCGCTATGGACCTGGAGTGCGCACCTGCGGATGGACCAAGTTGGCCGGTTGAATTGACCTCCTGCGGGCTTTCAGAGGAAGAAAGCCTATGCCCAGACGCCACCGAAGCCATAGTA
>NZ_JAAGOV010000108.1:0-3992 GCF_010500785.1 Salipiger sp. PrR003 | reverse complement strand
GGCGCTGACCCATTTCATCAACGTGGCGCGCCGGCGGACGCTGGCGGATGTGGCCTTCCCGGAGGCGGATCAATGAGGGCGGGATCGCTGTCGATCGAGGAGGCGGTTCTTGGCTATCCGCTCGAAGACCTGGCGCGCCGCAGCCGGAGCGGCGGGAGCGGCACGCGCGTTCCGGGCGCGGGGCAGGGCAGCGTACAGGCCCGATCCTTCCGGGCCTTTGCCGGCAATGCGCAGCGCTCGCCTCAGTCTGTGGTGAAGCGGATCCGGGCTGGAGGGTGCCATTCCAAGGAGGAGCTGACCCGGCAGCTGAATTACATCACCCGGGAAGACGCGGCACATGCCACCTGGACCAACTTCGCCGGGGTGGACCGTGATCTGCAGCCCAACACTTTGTCTCGGGCGGTCGAGGATTGGTCCTCGTCCTGGCGTGGCGCCCCCCGGCGCGGGCACACCGATCATATCATCTTGAGCTTTCCCAAGGGCACGCGCATCGACGCGGCCGAGGCCGTTGCCCGGGAGTGGGGGCAGGCGATCTTTGCCAGCGGCGACTATGGAGATCAGTGGCGCTATGTCGCCGCGGTGCACCGCGACCCGGATCACATCCATGCGCATTTTGTCGTCGACAAGGTCGGCTGCGACTGGGGCAACTTCCTGTCGATCAGCATGAAGTCGGAGCTGAACTACGACGTGATGCGCGAGTGCCATGCCGAGCTCTCGCGAGCGCATGGCATCGACATGGTGGCCTCCAACCGCCTGTCGCGCGGGATCATCGAGTACCCGCCGCGCGAGACCGAGTATCGCGCGGCGCATGACAAGACGGGCCGGGGCGACCTGGTTCCACCGCCGCCGATGTCGGACGCGGAGAGGGCGCACCGGCGCGCGGTGGTGCAGGACTTTGCGCGGCAGTATTCCAGTCTTGGTTTGCTCGCCTCGCTGTCCGGTCCCGGAAACGCGTTCATGGAAAAGCTGTCGCAGGCGTTTTTCGCGTCGGCGCAAACTCTAGAAGAAGGAGGCTCTCTCATGGCAGAGCCCGATACCCTGATGCCACCGCAAACCCACGCTGCCACGCTGGACGGGAGCTTTGATCCCGTCGCGGCCATGACGCAGGCCCGCGAGCAGTTGCTGGCCGAGGCGCGGGAGACTTGGGAGAGCATTCAGGCGATGGAGGCCGGGCCGGAGCGGGTGCGGATGGAGGCGGAGTTCTCCCGCACCAGCACCGAGCTTCTGGCAGCGACCCAGGCCGATCCCTTCTTCAAGGACCATGCGGTGATAGCTGAGACGCGCGACGATGTCTTTGCGCATCTCACCCCCGCGTCGCTGCAGCACGTACGGGACGGGCTCGAGGGGGAGGACCCACGCGTTGGGCAGATCGACAGCACGCTGGACAATCTGCGCGAGGCGCTGGCCGCCGCCTTTGCGCAGGATGCGGATCTTATGGCGCAGCTTGGCACGACGCCTGCGGAGTTGGCGGAATACGCGGCGCAGGGAGACCACTCCCTGGCGCAGGCAGCGCTGTGGCAGGGCCGCGCGGAAAGCCTGGACGAAGGTGCCTCCGCGCGGCTGGCCGCGGTCCTCGAAGAGGGGCATCGGATCATCGACGGCGTGACGGTCCCGCGCGACCTTGTCGAGCAACTGGCGCTCGACCAGCTGCTGACCGTGGACAAGCACCACCAGCTTGCCGACCTGCCGGCCATCGAGAGCCTCGTCGACCGGATGGCGGATACGCTCTCAGACGCGGAGATTGCACAGGTCCTCGAGGGCGACAGCACCCCGCTGCAGGACGAAATCCGCGATCCCGCGGTTCGGGCGGCGGTCGCGGTCGAGCTGAAGAACGAAGCCGACCTCGTGGTGGGGCAGGGGGATCGCGAGCGAGAGACCGTGGAGGCCTACCAGGTCATGGCGCGAGAGCGGCAGGCCGAGTTTGCCGCCGAGCATGCCGCTGAGCGTGGCTTGGACCTCGAGGACGGGCACGAGCTCTAAGCAGGCGGGAGGGTCGCTGACGATGATCCAGAATCTAGATACGGCGTGGCGCTACCCGCTCGCCTGCGCCCTCACCTCCCTAATGAGAAATCGCGGAGAGCTTGCAGAAACCTATTAGTGCTCGCCCAGAATAGCTCTCGCTGCAGCGCGGGCGAAGTCGATGGAATGGCCAAGGTTTTCGAGCTGCATCGCACTTAGTCTGAGGACTTCCTGATCTTCAGCACGCAATGTGTACCCCTCATCAGCGTTCGCTAAGTCGAGTAGAGCTGCCATTAGTTCCACGCGCTGCATGGTCTTTAACTTCTCCCATTTGGCCAACCGCCGATCGTCCTTCCAGCCGCTGTCGACGTGGACGTGCTGAAGGTGAGTGAAATGGGACCAGGCGTGCTACCAACCTGGCCCCCTTTGGGACACACAAAATCTCGACTCACACTGGCGACAAATGATCGCCTCCCGGCCCGTCTCATATTGTCTTCCTTGATCAAAAATGTTCAAATTTTGACAATCTTGCGTAAAAAGTTGGAGCTTTGATGGGGCAGCACTCGATGAGTAAGCGGCATTGGGAGGTGGCCAACCTAGGATGGCTTGGAGAACGAAGCTCGAAGTTCAGGCAGGAGGTCAGAAACCACGTTCTCGTAAGGCGTTATTCGTCCGGCGACTATCCACACCACGTAGGTGATGAAGCCGGTGGGATTTACGGCGTTATCGAAGGGAGCTTTGGCACCTACGCGGCAAGTGAGGCTGCAGGCATCGTACTAGGGCATATCTTCCGAAAAGGCGCGTGGTTCGGACAAGGCCCCATAACATCCGGAAAGCCACGATATCTCAGCTTCAAGGCGATGGAAGCTTCGGTCATCCTCTACCTGCCACCCTCCGCTCTCAACCAAATAGCTCATAGCTTTCCTGGTGCCGAGCGGGAGTTGATGTCCCTTTCTGAGTATAACCAGTTGATCATGACCCGGGTCGTCTCGGACTTGCTGATCAGAAAAACAGATTGCCGGATCGCAGCAGTCCTCTTGAGGCTTTTCGAGATCATACCCAACGGCCTCAGGGCAGGAGATACATGTCGCCTTACTCAGTCCGAGCTGAGCGAAATGACGAACACCTCAAGGCACACAGCGAATACGGTTCTGAAATCTTTCGAGCTGAAAGGCTGGATCGAGGTTAGCTATGGCAGCATCACCTTGATGAGGCCTGATGAGTTGCGCCGATGCGCATACGCATGAGGGTCCAAAGGCCGAGCTCCGAGCTCAAAGGCGGAGCCTGTCGGTCCCAGTGAGGACAGGGCTATGGACTGCGTTCATGTGCTCTGCCCCTGCTGAAGGACTATACCCGAGCCAAGGCGTGACAAACGAAATGGGTTTCGTCCAGCACGTCAGCGCAATACAATCGTAAGAACGCCTAAGAAAGGTGAACCATCATGACAAAATACGATAGAGATTCCAGAGCGTTTTCTTCAGGTCGGGGATTCTCGATAGCGTCCCTTATCGGGCTCGTAGGCGTGGTCGCCGGTACTATCCTGTGGTCGGCGGGTGCACCATTGCTTTTAGTTTTCTTAGTTTATTTTAGCGTGCCTGGAGCGATGATCCTAGCGCTCTATCTGCTCTGGAGACGCTCTGAATAGCGCGAGCTCAAGAGTCATTGCGACAGGGTCCGGTCACCTCCGTCAAGCTGGAATAGTTTCCGATATGGCCTGACACCATAAATTCCTGCGGTTGTTAGTTCGGGGGGAAGGCCAGTCGCGGCGTGCGGTCTCGGCGCCGAGGCTTGCTTGGTCCCGATCAACTTGGCAGTGATTTTCATCCCTCTCGGAACGCCTTCGAGAAGTAGTCGGTGAAGGGTTTCACCAGGTAGGCGAGCGGCGTGCGGTCCGCGGTGCGCAGGAAGGCCTCGACCGGCATGCCGGGGACCAGGGTCGAGCCCTCGGGCAGCCTCTCGATCTGGCCCTCGTCGAGCATGATCTCGGCGCGGTAGAAGCTGGACGAGGTGTTCTGGTCGGTGAAGGCATCCGC
>NZ_JAAGOV010000107.1:0-4117 GCF_010500785.1 Salipiger sp. PrR003 | reverse complement strand
CGTTGCCCACCAAGAAGGCCGGGCGATACACCGGCGGGCTCTGGGTCGGCAAGTTCCTCAAGACCCACAGCTACCAGCGCGTGACCACCGACGCGGCGGCGACCCGGGTCGCCGCGTATGGCTCGCGCCTGTGCATGCTGGAGGGCTTCGCGGGTCACGCGGAGCAGTGCAATCTGCGCGTGCGGCGTTATGGCGGGATCAGCGTGCCCTACGCCGCGGCCGCCCCTGTTCTGCCCGAGGCCGCCGAGTGACCCAGCGTCGTCCAACAAGCCCTTCCGGCCACAAGACAATCGGGGCACCCGTGCCTATGATGCGCGGGCCCTCCCGGACCTGTGGCCGGGACGGCGCAACGTTGGACGACACGCAAGGGGCGCAGACGATGACGATCGAGAAGGTGACGATGGCTGACGTGGCCGAAAGGGCTGGCGTCAGCCGGTCGGCGGTCAGCAGGTACTTCACTCCGGGAGCCTCGGTGTCGAAGAAGACTGCCGAGAAGGTCCGCATCGCCGCAGAGGAGCTGGGCTTCCGGCCCAACGTCCTGGCGCGGTCGCTGATCACCGGGCAGAGCCGGATCATCGGTCTCGTGATCGCTTACCTCGAGAACTACTTCTACCCCGAGGTGCTGGAGAAGCTGTCCAAGGCGCTTCAGGCGCGCGGCTATCACGTACTGGTCTTCATGTCCTCGCAGGGCTCGGAGACGGTAGATGACGTGATCCAGGAAATCCTCGATTACCAGGTCGCTGGCCTTGTGACGGCCTCGGTGTCGCTGTCGTCGGAACTATCTACTCGCTGCGCCGGTCTCGGCGTGCCGGTGGTGCTGTTCAACCGCGCCCAGGATGGGGCGGGCGTAACCTGCGTGACCTCTGACAACGTCGAAGGCGGCCGGCAGGTGGCGCGGTTCCTGACCGAAGGCGGGCATGGCCGTATTGCCTATGTCGCGGGCTGGGAAGATGCCTCCACCCAGCGCGACCGCGAGGCCGGCTTTCTCGCGGGGTTGACCGAGGCCGGGCAGACGCTCTTTGCCCGCGCGGTCGGCAACTACGAGGCGGGCGCCGCCAAGGCGGCGGCGCGCGCGCTCTTTGCTGGCAAGTCCGAGGCGGAACGGCCCGACGCGGTCTTTGTCGCCAATGACCACATGGCTTTTGTGGTCATGGACGTTCTGCGCTTCGAGCTGGGTCTGAAGGTCCCGGGTGACGTCTCGGTGGTGGGGTTCGACGACGTGCCCCCCGCTGCCTGGCCCGCCTATGACCTGACCACCGTGCGGCAGGATGCCGAAACCATGGTGGCGCGTACCGTAGACCGTCTGCTTGCACAAATCGAGACGCCTGACACGGCGTCTTCGGAGCCGATCCGCGTGCCCGCACCGCTCGTGCTGCGCGCATCGGCACGCATACCGAAGGGTTGGAGCCAACCCGAACCACCACAGGAGACTTGAATGACCACCCCCCTGGACATGGACGCCCGCCTCGTACGCTACGGTGAGTTGCAACCCTGTCGCACCGCCTTCATCGACGCCCACACGCCCGGCTCGGACCAGAAGGAAAACTTTACCATCATCGGCGGCGGCGTGTCGGAAAGTGCCGACCAGCACGTGCACATCAGCCTGCCGCACGGGTTCAACATTGGCGCGGCAGGCCAGCCGCCGCATTGCCGCAACTCGCTGCACTCGCACCGCACAGCCGAGGTGTTCTTTGTGCTGTCAGGCCGCTGGCGCTTCTTCTGGGGCCGCTGGGGCACCGCCGGCGAGGTCATTCTCGAGCCGGGCGACATCTTCAACATCCCCACCGGCATCTTCCGGGGCTTCGAGAACGTCGGTACGGACTACGGGATGATCATGGCCGTGCTTGGGGGCGACGATGCGGGTGGCGGCGTGATCTGGGCACCGCAGGTGATCGAGGACGCGCGCAACCACGGGCTGGTGCTTGGCGAGAATGGCAAACTTTACGACAGCAAGAAGGGCCAGAGCCTCCCCGAAGGTGTGGCGCCGATGCCTCTGTTGGGCGAAGAGGAGCTGAAGACGTTTCCCGAGCCGGAGGCGGCAGAGGTGCTCCCGCGTCACGTGGCGCGCTACCTGGACCTCTCGGCGATGGCGGCCAAGGCGCCGGTCAAGGTGATTGGGAAGACGGGGCGGCTGCCCGACAAGCCCGGCTTCGAGGTCGACCTGGTGACCCGTGGCTCTGCGCTGAGCGAGCCGACCGCCGAACCCTTGCCGTCTGTGCTTATGCCGGTCTTCGGTCACTGGGCGGTGACCTGGGAAGGCGGCAGCGCAATCCTCGCGCCGGGGGATACGCTGAGCGTGCCCGAGGGCCTCGCAGTGACAGTCGAGCCGAGCATGTCGGGCGAGGCGGGCCTTTACCGCATTCTCGGTACGGAAGACCCGGCCGGCGCGACCTGGAGGGGCTGACCCTTCATCGGCGCGGCCCCTCGCCTTGGGGTCGCGCGACCCGCTTCAAGGCGAAGGCGATCTGCGCGTCGTCAACCCTGAAGAGCCTCATCGATCTCCCTTGCTATGCATAGTCATGCGCGGAAATTAGTCCCAGCCTCTCGGACGGGTGCGGTCCAGTTCTGCGGTGATCGGGATGAACTCTTGCTCGTCTCCGGGCGGCAGACGGAACGGTCCGTTCGCCCAGTCGGCGGCCTTCCAGTCCTCCTTGGCTTGTTCGATCCGGTCCTTGGACGACGAGACGAAGTTCCACCAGATATACCTTGGTCCGTTCATGGTCGCGCCGCCGAGCGCCATGAGGCGGGCGCCCTGGGGACCGGCTTTGACCGAGATCCGGTCGCCGGGGCGGAACACCATCATGCGGCCGGCCTCAAAGATGTCGCCTGCGACTTCGATCGCGCCTTCGGTGACGTAGATTCCGCGGTCTTCCTGATCCTCGGGCAAAGGGAACCCGGCCCCCGGCTGCAGCACGACGTCGAGGTAGAAGGTTTCGGACGGCATGGTCACCGGGCTTTTCTCGCCATAGGCGGCGCCGAGAATGAGCCGGGCTTCGCTGCCACCGTCAGAGATCACCGGAAGCGCCTCCTTGCCGTGGTGCTCGAAGCCGGGGTCGCTTTCCTCGAGGTGCTCGGGCAGGGCGATCCAGGTCTGGATGCCAAAAAGGCTGTGGCGGGTGCCGCGGGTCTTTTCGCTGGTGCGTTCCGAATGGGTCACGCCGCGGCCCGCGGTCATCCAGTTGACCTCGCCGGGGTAGATCATCTGGTGGCTGCCGATGCTGTCGCGGTGCTCGAACTCGCCCTGGTAGAGGTAGGTGACCGTGCCGAGCCCGATATGCGGATGCGGGCGCACGTCGATGCCGCCCTCGGTGATGAACTCGGCCGGGCCCATCTGGTCAAAGAAGATGAACGGTCCGACCATCTGCCGCTTCGGCGAGGGCAGGGCGCGGCGGACGTCAAAGCCGCCGATATCGCGGGCGCGGGGGATGATCAGCGTCTCGAGCGCGCCGCAGCCGAAGCTCGGGCATTCAGGGCTATGGGTAGGGTTCCAGCTCATCTTGGGTCTCCTCTGGAGTGGCCGGCGTTACCGCCTCTGTCCTGTGTGTCGTCCTGGAACGTGCGATGCCTCGCCCGCATGACTTGCGCACAGCGGCGCTGTATTCGCTGGCTCGGCGACCGGCCGGGTCACCACTGGATGACGTCGGCGGTCTCGTCGCGGTGGCGCATCGCGTAGCCGCGCACGAAGGGGCAGAGCGGCACGATGCGCTGGCCCTTGCCGCGGGCGTCCGCGAGAAGGCGGAGCACCAGTGCCTTGGCGATCCCCATGCCGCGCATGCTGTCGGGCACCGCGGTGTGGTCGGCGATGATGAGGGTCGGCGAGACCTTGGAGATGGTCAACTCGCCTCCGCCCGCGGCACCCTCCACCGTGGCGACGTAGCGCGCTTTGCTGTCGGTTTCTCTGTAGCTGATGGTCGGATCGGTCATTTCGATGTCTCCTGCATGGGTCTGGGAGAAGCCTCCGGCGCCCGGGGAGAGGGCGCCGCGGCAGGTCATGCGGTGAGCAGCTCGGCCAGGACCGCGATCTCGCCCTGCCGGATCTGGTGGCCGCCGTCGTGGATCTCGGTCCGGACGTCGGCGCCACTGTCGACCAGCCACGTCAGCAGCCCTTCGGTGAGCG
>NZ_JAAGOV010000106.1:0-4532 GCF_010500785.1 Salipiger sp. PrR003 | reverse complement strand
GTCAGGTTTTCCAACGTGGGCCGCCATCGCGCAGAATACCGCCATCACCCCGCGGCCCACATCGAAAAACCTCCGACTTTGCTGCCGTTTGCTACGAGCGCGACATGCAGAGGATCCTGCGGGGATGAATCGCAGATAGCGAACGGCTCAGGAGAAGGATGAAGGCGATGGGAAACCACCTTATCGGAGTTTCTCATGACGCACTGAACCACCCCTATTGGTGGCACCGGCCGGTTCAGAACCTCTGCCCAACATAGACGTATGTCGAGAATTCTCCGTCTACGTTCCAGGCGCCGTCGACGGAGAAGTCCAGAGGAAACTTATGCGAAAGCCGATAGCGCAGACCGACGCCGCCGGCTGCGAGAATTTTCGCGTCTCCAAACTCGTTGAACGAACTGGCCCCCACAGACCCGCCGCCAAATACCGTCAGCCCGATCCTTTTTGTCGCGCGTAGGCCGAAGACGCTATTTTTTGCCGAATTATCGGTCGCATAATGGCAATCCGGCGCGCAACGTGGTGCACGCACCAACGCGGTGGAACTGAGGGTATCGGTTTAGGGTTGATACCTCTGGTGCAGCTCTTCTCAGGCCCCAAGTGGAGTAGGTAGGCGCACGTTCATTGCGATTTTACGGCATAGCCTATAGCCGTGAAAAATCGCGAGCGTTTGGCCAAGCTTGGGAAGGATCGTGCGACACAATCGGCGCTTCCAAATCGCCCGCCAGCTCGATCACCCACGCCGCGACCGACTTGTCCGAAGGGCAGATGTCGATATTCACGTCACGGTCCAGACGCCGACGGAATGCGCGGAGATCACCCTCTTCGCCCAACGACGTGCGGCAGGCGTCATGGGCCAGAACGATATGCGGCGTGACCCGCCGCGCCTGCAGCATATCGATCACGGTGCGCAGGGCCTCCAGATTTGGGGGCCCACCCTCCCAGCACATCACATCCATGCCATCGACGATAGCGAGGTCCCGGCGCCAAGCCCGCTGCGTCGCTTCAGGGTCATTGAAGGAGGCCCCGGACGCCTCCTGACTTGGCGACTCCGCTCTGGGATGGGCGCGATCGGAGTCGCCGACGACCAGACCAACTCGGGAGGCGCCTTCCCCGCCCTGAGACTCAATCACCTGCGCAGAGATCTGTTCCGAGGCCGCGTCCGGGTGCGCGTGAGAGGCGCGCAATTGAGTGGTGTTCACTTCCGTCAGGCGGCCGGTCGTGACGAGTTCCGAAGTTCCCATACCCATGGAAGCTGGATATCTCCGCAACCAGGCAAGCGGCTTTCGGAGGATGTCAAATAAGTACCTGAGAAACATTTTTCGTGTCATTGCTGCGGTGCAGCGCAAAGATTATAGAAATGCTGACCGCAACAGCGGCACCGATACGGACTCGGCCAATTGCCGCGGCCCCAACACTGTCGCACCATCGCTCTGGCGAAGTCCAGCGGCATGATGAATGGCAACCGTGACGGTGAAGCAATCCCTTTGCCGCCTGCAGATTCCCGCGGCACGACTTGAGGACACGTCCCGATGGGTGATTTTGTCAATGTCTGCGGCCCGAAACGGCATGTCTGGCACGGTGCGCACATCTCGGAAACAGAGAGGGCCGAAAATCATGTCGTGACCAGTCTCGGCAACTTCAGACGCGACCGCTACGGCACACTCCGCCTTGAGACCGACCCCGCATTCCACATTGAGGAGGACCCGGAGGTAGAGCAGACTTGACCAGGATGCCCGTCACCTGCTTGGAATGTCACCAAGATTTTCCACTTGGAGCAAAACCTACCCTGGTCCAAGATTTGGGCGTGAATGAAACATGTGCACCCAAGATCAAAGTCAGGGTCATGCCGGGACGATGAAGCAACAGACAAGCATCCCGCAGCTCGAAGGCGCCCTCGAAAGCCATCTCGCCGCGATCGTCGAGGGCTCCCACGATGCCATCATCACCAAGACTCTCGATGGTCGCATCATGAGCTGGAATCCAAGCGCGGAGCGCCTCTTTGGCTATGCCGCGGGCGAAGCAGTCGGTCGGCCCATCACGATGATCATCCCCGAAGACCGCTTGCACGAAGAGGTTGACATCATCCGGCGCCTGAAACTCGGCGAGCGGATTGAGCACTTCGAGACGGTCCGACGCCGCAAGGACGGAAGCCTCGTCGACCTGTCTCTCACCATCTCTCCCGTCAAGGACGCGGCTGGAAACATCGTCGCGGCCTCGAAGATTGCACGAGACATCAGCCTGCGAAAGCAGGTCGAAGAGCAGCAACGCGTCCTTCTGGCCGAGATGCGGCATCGGGTTGGCAATAGCTTCGCTATCGCCAGCGGCTTGATCAGCGTCTGTGCACGTGAGGTCGACACGGCACAGGAGCTCGCAGCGGTGATGAAGGATCGGCTGCTGGCACTCTCTTCGGCACAGTCCCTTGCCGTCAGCGATCCCCTCGTGCCGATGCGCTCAGGCGTTTCGCTCAGCGAGTTGGTGGGCATAGTCGTCAAACCTTTCCGAGCCAACCCCTTAGCTCTACAAGGCGCTGACGTTACTCTGTCAGGATAGAGCCCTGACGCCCCTCGCATTCGTGTTCTACGAGCTTTGCACCAACTCGGTCAAATATGGCGCGCTTGGGCAGGACGGCGGCACGTTTACCGTGCATTCCCGGATCAATGGGGACAGGCTCGAGATCAACTGGCTGGAAAGGGGATGCTTCGAGGCAATCCCTCGTCCGGGCCCCGAAGACGGTTTCGGAACCCGCATGTGTACGCGCATGCTCTCCACGCTTGGGGGGACTTTCAGGCGAGACGTCACGCCCGACACTGTGAGCGCCGAAATCACCATGGGTCTCAACGCCGCGGTTCACTGCGACTAGCCTCGGTTAAGCCAGCGTACCTTCGTCGTGACGGCATTCAAGCGCGGCGGGGCAGTGCGTCGACGTCCTCTCGCTGTTGCAAAGATTTGTCAGCCGAAACCGCGACAATGGCGAAGTTGCGGGGCGGCTCGGGGTCGTTCCTAGAGTCCATGACCAAAATACCTCAACAACCACTTGGCCGAGACGCTCTAGACCCCATGATCGCGTTGCAAGGTGATTAGGTCGGCGGTCTCTCCCACGGCATTCTGCATGCGAGGGTTGCTCCGGATGACCCGGTGCCGAGCCTCAGGAATGGGGGAGAGACCAGATGCAGGATAGCACGTTCATCGGGCTGGATGTCCACAAGGCAACGATTTCGGTGGCGGTTGCCGAGGGCGTTCGAGGCGGCGAGGTCCGCCACCTCGGCACCATCCCGCACCGCGCCGACCATGTTCGAAAGCTTGTCGAGAAGCTGGGATCCGGCGGCCGCAATCTTCACTTTTGCTACGAAGCCGGCCCCTGTGGCTATGGTCTGCATCGGCAGCTCGTCGAGATGGGGCATGACTGCGTTGTGGTGGCACCCTCGCTGATACCGGTCAGAAGCGGAGACCGGGTGAAGACGGACCGCCGCGATGCCGTCATGCTGGCGAAGCTGCACCGAGCGGGCGAGCTGACCGCGGTCTGGGTTCCGGATGCGGCGCATGAGGCCATGCGCGACTTGGTGCGCGCCCGCGCGACAGCGATGCGCGTCACCGGCAAGGCGCGACAACACCTGCAGGGCTTCCTGTTGCGCCACAGCCGCGTCTATCCCGGGAAGAAGGGCTGGACGGTCGCTTACAGGCGCTGGCTGACGACGGTGCGCTTTGACCACCCCGCGCAGCAGATCGTGTTCCAGGATTATGTGGATGCGGTCAGCGATGCCGAGGCGCGGGTCGCGAAGCTGACCGGGCAGATTGCCGAGCTGCTGCCAGACTGGGACCTCGCGCCCGTGGTAGAGGCGGTCCAGGCCATGCGCGGTGTTGCATTCATTGTCGCCGTCACCGTCGTGGCCGAAGTGGGGGACTTCAACCGGTTCGGCAATCCGCGTCAGCTGATGGCCTATCTCGGTCTCACACCCTCGGAGCGTTCCAGTGGTGTCACAGTGCGCCGCGGCGGGATAACCAAGGCGGGCAGCGGACTCGCACGGCGGGCGCTGATCGAAGGCGCCTGGAGCTACCGCATGCAGCCGCGGGTCAGCCGCAAGCTACACGACCGGCTCGAGGCGTTGCCGGCGGCCGTGCGCGACATCGCCTGGAAAGGGCAGTTGCGGATGTGCCAGCGGTATCGCCGCCTGGCCGCGGTCGGGAAACCAAAGGTGGTCGTTACAACAGCCATCGCCCGCGAGATGGTCGGCTTCATATGGGCCATCGCACGGATGGTGACGGCAGTCCCGGCCAGCACAGCCGGACAGCGCGCCTAGAAAAGGGACGCTTCTTCGGCCCGCTGATGCGCAAGGCCGGGGGCGGAACGCGGTGGGGAATCCTCGTGCCCTGTTATGAGCCGGCATTGCCGACGCTCGCTCTTTAGACCGAGGCAGCCCCAGGACGAAACCACGGTCATGCGGTAACCAACCCGCGCATGAGAGCTTGCTCAACCGTCGTCTCAGTTCCGTCCCCAGCCTTGCGCATCTACAACACGCAGCGCCCGGCACCGCCGG
>NZ_JAAGOV010000105.1:0-4535 GCF_010500785.1 Salipiger sp. PrR003 | reverse complement strand
GAGGAGTGCAAGGAGTACTGCCCGCCGATCAACATCTCGCGCGGCGCGCGCTACCCGGTGATGGGCGGCGCGCTGCAGGAGCGGGCGGGCACCGCGCGGCATGACGCGGTGGCCTGGGGCTATGCCCGCGGCGCGGCGGCGCGCGGCGTCGACATCATCCAGAACTGCGCGGTGACCGCGATCCGCCGCAACCCCGACGGCTCGGTGGCGGGCGTCGAGACCGAGAAGGGCTTCATCAAGGCGGGCAAGGTCGCGGTCTCGGCCTCGGGCCACAACACCCAGGTGATGGCCACCGCCGACGTGCGGCTGCCGCTCGAGAGCATGCCGCTGCAGGCGCTGGTCTCGGAGCCGGTGAAGCCGATCTTCCCCTGCGTGGTGATGTCCAACGCCGTGCACGCCTATTGCAGCCAGTCGGACAAGGGCGAGCTGGTGATCGGCAGCGGCACCGACCAATACGTGAGCTATTCCCAGCGCGGCGGGCTGCCGCTGATCGAGCATACCATCGCGGCGATCTCCGAGGTCTTCCCGATCTTCAACCGCATGCGGATGCTGCGCAAATGGGCGGGGATCACCGACAACACCCCCGACCGCTCGCCGATCATCGGCAAGACGCCGGTGAAGAACCTCTACGTCAACTGCGGCTGGGGCACGGGCGGCTTCAAGGCCACCCCGGGCTCGGCGCATGTCTTCGCCTGGACCATCGCCAAGGACGAGCCGCACCCGATCAACGCGCCCTTCACCCTCGACCGGTTCCGCACCGGCCGGCTGATCGACGAAGCGGCCGCCGCCGCCGTCGCGCACTGAGCTGCGCGCGATGATGTCTGCACATTAAGGACGACGCCCATGCTCCTGATTCATTGCCCCTATTGTGACGAGACGCTGCCCGAGGTCGAGTTCACCTACGCCGGCGAGGCGCATATCGCCCGCCCCGAAACCCCCTCGGAGATGAGCGACGAGGACTGGCAGCAGTTCCTCTTCATGCGCGCCAACGTCAAGGGCGACCATTTCGAGCGCTGGCGCCACCTGCATGGCTGCGGGCGGTTCTTCAACGCCGTGCGCAATACCATCACCGACAAGTTCCTCACCACCTACGAGGCGGGCGCGCCCCGTCCCGATCTCGCCGCGCTGAAGGAGGGCCTGAAATGAGCAGCCATCGCGTTTCCGGCCGTGTTGAAGGCAAGGGTCGCATCAACCGGACCCGCCCGGTGAACTTCACCTTCGACGGCAAGACCTACCAGGGCTACGAGGGCGACACCGTCGCCTCGGCGCTGCTGGCCAATGGCGTGCACCTGATGGGCCGCTCGTTCAAGTACCACCGCCCGCGCGGGCCGGTGGCGGCGGGCTCGGAAGAGCCCAACGCGCTCATCGGCACCCGCCGCGGCCCGGGCCGCTTTGAGCCCAACACCCGCGCCACGGTGCAGGAGATCTGGGGCGGGCTCGAGACCAGCTCGCAGAACAAGTACCCGAGCCTGAAGTTCGACGTCGGCGCGGTGAACGATGCCGCCTATATGCTCTTCTCGGCAGGGTTTTACTACAAGACCTTCATGTGGCCGCGCAGCTTCTGGGACAAGGTCTACGAGCCCTTCATCCGCGCCGCCGCGGGCCTTGGCGTCAGCCCCACCGAGGAAGACCCCGACAGCTACGCCTCGCGCAACCTGCATTGCGATGTGCTGATCGTCGGCGCCGGGCCCTCGGGCCTTGCCGCGGCGCGGGTGGCGGCAGAGGCGGGCCTGAAGGTCGTGCTGGTCGACGAGAACCCGGAAGTGGGCGGCACGCTGCTGTCGGAGCCGCAGGCACAGATCGGTGGCACCGCCGCCTGGGACTGGGTCGCCTCGGCGCTGGCCGCGCTGAAAGCGGCGGGCGTGAAGGTCATGACCCGCACCACCGCCATCGGCTATTACCACCAGAACCTCATCGGTCTTTGCGAGCGGCTGACCGACCACCTGCCCAATCTGCCCGCCGACACCCCGCGCGAGCGGCTGTGGCGGGTGCGCGCGAAACAGGTGGTGCTGGCGCAGGGCGCGCTGGAAAAGCCGCTGGTGTTCCACGGCAACGACCGCCCGGGCGTGATGCTGGCGGGCGCGGCGCAGAGCTACCTCAACCGCTACGGCGTGCTGGTCGGGCAGCGCCCCATGGTGCTGACCTCGCATGACAGCGCCTGGTACGCCGCCTTCGATCTGGCCGATGCCGGTGCCAGGGTGCAGGCCATCGCCGACACGCGCGAAACCGTTGACGAGGCGCTGCTGACCGGCGCGCGCCAGCGCGGGATCCCCGTCAAGCTCGGCCGCACCGCCACCGCCACCAAGGGCCGCCTGCGGGTCGCCTCGATCCGGCTCAACCCGGTCTCGGGCGGCAAGGTCGGCGCGGGCGAGGAGATCGCCTGCGACGCGGTGCTGATGTCGGGCGGCTGGACGCCCTCGCTGCATCTTTTCTCGCACACCAAGGGCACGCTGGCCTGGGACGACGACCGCACCACCTTCCTGCCCGAGCGCACGCCGGAGGACTGCGTCATCGCCGGCGCCAGCCGCGGGCTCTGGGGCATCGCGGCGGCGCTGAACGACGGCGCCGAGAAGGGCCGGGAGGTCGCGCTGGCGCTCGGCACCTCCGCCGACGCGGCCAGCTACACCGTGGCGCAGGACCGCGCCGGCACCGGCGTGTCGCACAAGGAGCTGCCGACCGACCTCAGCCCCGGCAAGGCCAAGGCCTTCGTCGACTACCAGAACGACGTGACCGCCAAGGATCTGCGGCTGGCGGTGCGCGAGGGCATGCGCTCGATCGAGCACGTCAAGCGCTACACCACCAACGGCATGGCCACCGACCAGGGCAAGATGTCCAACATCAACGGCCTCAACATCGCCTCGGATGCGCTTGGAAAGAAACAGCCGCAGGTCGGTCTGACCACCTTCCGCCCGCCCTATACGCCGACCAGCTTCGGCGCCTTCGCGGGCTATCACCGCGGTGGCCACTTCGAGGTGACGCGCAAGACCCAGATCGACCTCTGGGCCGAGGAGCAGGGCGCGGTCTTCGAGCCGGTCGGCCAGTGGCGCCGGGCCTGGTACTTCCCCAGGCCGGGCGAGGACATGGAGGCCGCGGTGCGCCGCGAGTGCAAGGCGACCCGCGCCGGCGTCGGCATCTTCGACGCCTCGACGCTGGGCAAGATCGAGGTGGTCGGCCCCGATGCGGTCGAGTTCATGAACCGCATGTACACCAACCCCTGGACCAAGCTCGCCCCGGGCCGCTGCCGCTACGGGCTGCTCTGCGGCGACGACGGCTTCATCCGCGACGACGGCGTCATCGGGCGCATGGCGCAGGACAAGTTCCACGTCACCACCACCACCGGCGGCGCGGCGCGGGTGCTGAACATGATGGAAGACTACCTGCAGACCGAATGGCCCGACCTCGACGTCTGGCTGACCTCGACCACGGAAGCTTGGTCGACCATCGCGCTCAATGGCCCCGAGGCCGCCAGGCTGCTGGCCCCGCTGGTCGAGGGCGTCGAGCTGACCGAGGACGCCTTCCCGCACATGTCCTGCGTGGACTGCACCGTGGCGGGCATGCCGGCGCGGCTCTTCCGGGTCAGCTTCACCGGCGAGATCGGCTTCGAGGTCAACGTGCCCGCGCCCATGGGGCGCAAGCTCTGGGAGGTGCTCTGGGAGGCCGGGCAGCGATTTAACATCTGCGCCTATGGCACGGAAACCATGCACGTTCTGCGCGCCGAAAAGGGCTATATCATCGTCGGCCAGGACACCGACGGCACGGTCACGCCTTACGACGCGGGCATGGGCTGGGCGGTGGGCAAGGCCAAGCCCGACTTCGTCGGCAAGCGCGGGCTGGCGCGGCCCGACCTGGTGGCCGAGGGCCGCAAGCAGCTGGTCGGCCTGCTGACCGAGGATGGCAGCAAGCTCGAGGAGGGGGCGCAGATCGTCTTCGACCCCAAGCAGGCGATCCCGATGACCATGGTCGGGCATGTGACCTCGTCCTACCACTCTGATGCGGCGGGCCGTCCCATCGCGCTGGCGCTGGTGCAGGGCGGCCACGGGCGGATGGGCGAGACCGTCCATATCCCGATGCCGGAGCGCACCATCGCCGCCAAGATCACCTCGACGGTCTTCGTCGATCCCGAAAACGCCCGCCTGAAGATCTGAGGAGGCCTTGATGAACGCTCCGCTTTCCGCCTTCCCGCCCGCCACGCAGGTCGAGACACCGGCCGCCAAGGTCAGCTCGATCCTGCCCAAGCCGCGCTTCTCGCTGCGCGCCCGCGGCGATCTTGCGCCGCTCGAACAGGCGCTCGGCGTGGCGCTGCCGCGCAAGATCGGGCAGACCGTGAAGGGCGCGGTCGAGCTCGCCTGCCTCGGTCCCGACGAATGGCTGGTGCTGGCCGCCGATCCCGCGCCCATCGTGGACGCCTGCGCCGGGGTCTACGCGCGCCTGCCGCACAGCCTGGTGGAGATCACCGCCCGCGAGGTGAGCTTCGTCATCGAAGGCCCGCGCGCCGCCGAGCTGATGACCATCGGATGCGCCCGCGACATCGACGC
>NZ_JAAGOV010000104.1:0-4625 GCF_010500785.1 Salipiger sp. PrR003 | reverse complement strand
GACGAAGTGAGCTTTCGCTGCTATTACGCCAAGGTCAGCTTTGAAGAAACGGCAGTGCCAAAAACGGTCGTTTTGGAGATAAATTTTCATTATCGGCAAATCGGCATGGTTGTCCCTGATTTCGGCAATCATTCGGTCCAAGTACAGTTGGCACCGGCGTCATTGTAGGTGCAGCGGTCGTAGATGCGGACCACCTCCCAGCGCCCGAGATAATCACGCCGGAACGTTGCGTCTGTCACGCCTCCGAGCTGACTGGAGAAGAACAGCATCTGAAGGAGTGGATTACCACCGGCATTGCCGGTCGCCCGGACGCGGTAGCGGCAAAGGTAAATATCGTTCTCGGCGGCCATGCACCTTTCAAGCGACAGAGACTGCATACGGATGCCGAGCCGGTCGGAATTGATCGCGCCGCCGCCGGTTGCCAAGCAGCCAAGTGCCGCAATGGGATTATTGTCGCGTCGGAATGTGTTGCAAGCGTCACCCATGGCGTCGAGTGTGCTGGTCGCAGCGTCGAGACGTGCCTGGAGGACGGCCCGAATATCGGCCTCCGACGGGCTTCCGGGCGCGAAAAGCGGCGATGCGGTCTGCGGCGCTGGGGCCGGCGTCGGATCGCCGCTTTTCGCAGTTCCCGACGCCGAGTCTCTAGATTTTTTCGCCTTCGCCTCCGCCTCCGCCGCGCGGTCGAGCGCAATGAGTTCTCCGCCTCTCTCGGAGCTGACCGACCTGAAATTGGATATCCGGCCGGTCCGTTCGGCGACAATCGCCGCGATGTCGCCCAAAAGTTCAGCGCGTGATGAGACGTTCTTGTCGAAGTCCATGAACCCTGTGGTCGAGGGACGTAGCGACCGAATTACCCCTTCGTTTGGCTCGTAAACGAAGGGGTAATAACGAACCGCACCAGAATTATTGTCGACAGTGATGGCGTAGACGGGCCGGCCGTCGAGATCGGGGACCGATCCGCTCAGGTTCACGACCTCGGTTGCCGTGATGGACCGGGCGTCCATGCCGGTGCTGAGAGATCTTGGCTTGATTTTCAAGGCACCGTTCGAGATCTCGAGGATCAGGTATTCATTACCAGACTCTTGCTCGTAGTAATGTGTACCATCCTGTTCGAGCCGAGTGATGGGTATCGTCTCCATTGAAGACAGCAGCGGCGTATTAGATTCGTAGTAGCACCCCGTGAGCGCAAGAACTGATAAGATGAGGTAGGCTGCACGTAACGGCATAATAATCTCCTGGAAATGACGGTAGATAATTGGAACAGTGCAAAATATGCTCTGGAGCATACCAGAATGAGGCGGTCGCTCAAAGCAAAGACGCGCCTAAGCTGCGATAATCTGAAGCTTAACCCTTAATAGCTATGAACGGCAATAAGTCGGGTGCCGAGGACGACGGCGACCGTGACCCCGAAACGGTAGTTTTTGGATGCCGATAGGGGGTCACGATTGGCTGCCGATTGACAGTGATCGCGATCGCGAACACTGCATCGCTGAACGCCTCCAGCCGATCCGGTTTGCGCTCGGTGCCTTCAAGAGAGAATATCGCCATCTAACGCTACAGCATTTCAAGTGGACGACGGTTGAGTGGCCTAGGAAATGCCGCGTCGAATGTCGCAAGCTGAGCGTCGGAAAGAACGATATCGGCGGCCGCGCGGTTCTCCCGCACATGTGCGACTGAACTCGCTTTCGGGATGGCGATGAGACCATCTTGCCGCAACGTCCACGAAAGTGCGACCTGCACAGGGGTTGCGCCAACCTCGGCTGCAATTTTGTTGAGAGCGGGGTGGGTAGAAAGTCGTCCCTGCTCGACTGGGCTATACGCCATAACCGGTATGTTATGCTCGGCGAGCCACGGCAGCAGGTCCAATTCGGGGCCTCGCCGGACCAGATTGCTCGAACTGACGGTCGACGATGCGTGCGACTTCTTCGCTGGCGAGGCATCTGTGATGCGCTCCCTCGACGTGTTGCGGGAGATCGGACTTGGCTATCTGAGGCTCGGTCAGCCGGCGACCGAGCTGTCTGGCGGGGTGGCGCAGCGCATCAAGCTGGCGACTGAACTGCAACGCGCTCAACGCGGCAACACGATCTACATCCTCGACGAGCCAACTTCGGGGCTTCACCCCTCCGATGGCGACCGGCTGATGCAACACCTGCAGGGCCTCGTAGACGCCGGCAATACCGTCGTAGTCGTCGAACATGACATGGGCGCCATCACACAGGCGGAGTGGATCATCGACCTGGGACCGGGGGCCGGGGAAGATGGGGCCGTATCGTTGCCAGCGGCGTCCCTGGCGTCGTGGCGGAAGCGGAAGGCAGTCTCACCGCCCGCTATCTCAAGGCGGCTCTGTAGGCCGTAAATCTGGCCGAACGTACGTTCGATCAGGTGCATCTCAACCACACGTTGGAATGGGTCGAATCTGGAAGCGGGAGCCGACGATGTGTCACCGCGGTTGACGCGGCTTAGGGTTTGACTGCTCGTCCGGCGCGCCGTGTTCGTCTGATACGCGGCGTAGCGGATGGCCATCACCACCGGCAATCCGCTACGCCTGTCTTGCGTTGATTTTCTTCCGTGAGCAGGTCCTCAAATGGTTTGTCGAGACCGCCCCGTCTTTAATTCCCGGCTGCGAGCCTAGCGCCCACACCTGCCGCGACTTGCTCCACGAGTTTGGCACAGAAGGCGGGCAAATCATTGGGGTCGCGGCTTGTGACAAGGCCGTTGTCGACCACGACTTCCTCATTGGTCCATGCACCGCCGGCGTTCTCGATATCGACCTTCAGCGTCGGGTAGGACGTCAAAGTGCGACCCTTAAGCACGTCAGCCTCAATCAATGTCCAGGGTGCATGGCATATAGCTGCAACAGGTTTTTTCTGATCGAAGAAGGCCCGGATGAAACCAATTGCCTCGACGCTGCCGCGCAGCTTGTCGGCACCGACAGTCCCTCCGGGCACAACAAGTCCGTCGAAATCGTGGGCTTTGATCTCGGCAAACGTCTTGTCGATCGTATAGCTGCCGCCCTCGTCAAGGTCGCTATTGACTGTACGAGCCACGCCCGTTTCAAAACTGACCACGGTCACTTTGCCGCCAGCCTCCTCGATAGCTTGCTTGGGCTTCGAGAATTCTGGTTCTTCCGTCCCGCGGGGTGCGATCAGAATGGCAACCGATTTGCCTTCCAAAGTCATAATTTATTTCCTATTCCGTCGAAGACTAAGGTCAGGTGCCGGGCTTGAGCAAGACCTTCGTCCAGCCACCATCGCGCTCGTCGAAATGCTTGTAGGCGTCTGGTGCCTGATCAAGCGGCAGCCGGTGCGAGATGATTTGGGCAGGATTGGCCCTGCCATGCTCAATAAGGTTCATCAGTCGCCGGTTATAATGCTTTACATTACATTGTCCGGTGCCGATCTTCTGCCCCTTGAACCAAAAGTTGCCGAAGTCGAACGCAATCTTGCCTTCCTTCTGAAGATCGTCGGGCGCGTTCGGGTCTTCCGGAACGAACACGCCGACGACGCCGATTCCGCCGGTGGCCTTCGTGCTTTTGACGAGGCAGTTCATCGTGTAATTGCTGCGCTCCTTGCCGTGGCGATCGCAACACTGATACCCGACCGCCTCGACCCCCCGGTCGGTCCCGCGGCCGCCGGTTGCGTCAAGGATCTGCTGGGCGGGATCGCCCTTGCGCATGTCGATCGGAATCGCGCTCATCGCCTCGGCCAGTTTCAAGCGGTCATCGTGAGAATCGACCACGAAGATCTGAGAGGCACCGCGAATTTGGGCTGAGTGCGCGGCCATCAAACCGACCGGACCAGCGCCGTAGATCGCGATGCTTTCGCCGGGCAGGAAACCGGACATTTCGACGCCGTGCCAACCCGTCGGGAAGATGTCGGAGAGCATGACATAGTCATCCTCCTTCTCCTCAGCGTCCTCGGGCAGCTTCAGACAATTGAAGTCCGCATAAGGAACGCGCATCAACTCGGCCTGACCGCCTTGCCACGGCCCCATCTCGGCAAAGCCATACGCTGCGCCGGCGGTTCCGGGGTTGGTCGTGAGGCAAAACGCCGTCAGACCGCGTTCGCAATTTTCGCAGAACCCGCAACCCACGTTGAACGGCATACAGACGCGATCGCCCTTCTTGATCCGATCTACGGCAGCGCCGACCTCGATGACTTCGCCAAGGTTTTCGTGACCAAAGACCCTGCCTTTCTCGAAGCTGGTACGGCCATCGTACATGTGAAGGTCAGACCCGCAAATGTTGGTGGTGGTCACCCGAATGATCACATCGGTCGGTTTCTCGATCTTGGGATCGTCTACTGTATCCACGGAAACGTCTTTGGGTCCGTTGTATACGACAGCCTTCATGGACTTTTCCTTTCGTAGCGCTGCTCAAGACGTCATCAAGGCCAGCGCTTGCTGATGATCCGGTCCAGCGCAACGGCGATGGAACTCGCATCTTTCCAACTGATCTCAATTTCCTTAACCTTCTGCTACCTGAAAGGTTCCCTCCCGTAGCTCCAGCATGGCCTCGCCATAGGCTTCCTGCAGGTCCCGGAGCTGCTTCTCGTATTGCTCGCGGATGTCGAGCGGGTTGGCGCGCAGCGAGTTCTCCATCCCGCGCTTGGCATCCTCGACCCAGC
>NZ_JAAGOV010000103.1:0-5024 GCF_010500785.1 Salipiger sp. PrR003 | reverse complement strand
TGATACCGTCACCGATGTCGCGACATAGAATCTCATCTTGATTGTCGCTGCCGTCTCTCCCTGATTGTCGCGCTATACTTGATCAAAAAACCATCGACAAGCTTCCGCGGGGGCGCCGCTGGCTTTACGTTGTCATAGATGTGGCCACCAGGTACATCGTCGGTCTGGTGGTTGCATCGTCGCAAAATTCTGCTTCGGCCATTCGCGCGCTGGAAATGGCGACACGTGACAAAGCAGACCTTGCCGCGGCTGCGGAAGCCCAATCCAGCTGGAAAGGCTTTCCGTTTGAGAGCGTTGCAAGCGATACGGGATCAGCATTCAGAGCTGGCCCGACGACGCGCGCGGTCACCGAATCTCACGCGACTTATTCGTATCCAAACGTGGGAGAGCCACAGTTGCGTGGCACCATTGAACGTGTGTTTCGCACGTTCACGCACCGAGCAATGCCATACATCCCGGGACGGACTTTCTCCAACCCGAAAGAGCGCGGTGACTATCCGACAGAGGAGACCGCCGTCCTGACCGACGATCAATTGGCATTGATTTTCATCAGATATGTCGTCGACGTTTATCACAATACGCAGCATTTGGGGCTGTTCAAAGAGACGCCTGCGGCGGCATTAGAGCGGCTCGGCGGTACAGTCGGTATGCCCCCTCAGTTACCGCGTTCCATGCGCCGGAGGGCTTTCGGAATATGTCTAGAGCGCCAGGTAACAGCCAAAGGCATCACGATTCTCGGTGTGGCCTACAATTCTCGCGAGCTACAAAGACTTAGACGTCGGCCCAAGAATACGAAGGTTAGGCTTTACCTAGACCCAAACGACATGGGAATGATCAGCGTCTACACCGGAGCAGAGTGGCACGAGATCGAGTGCAGCGTCGAAAACTTCCACGGGGTAAAACTCGACGAGTGGATCGCGGTCGGTCGAATTTTGCGTCCTCGCTACGCTGGTCAAGCGGCTTTGGCTGCTGGCACCATATCGGATGCGATTCAAGCAATGCGGTCGCGCGCGACCGAAGCCATGCGGATCATAGGCGTGCTGCCGCAGCAGGCAACTGCAGAGGACATTAAACGCCTCGAAAAGGAACTTTATCTCGGCCTATCTGTGGTCGAGCATCAAGCACCAGATCTGGGTTCGCTGAACCTCGCGGATGAGGGGATTGGCTACGTCATCGGCGACGCTGAAGCCGACCAAGGCGACCAGTTGCAGCGTGTCAAGCTTACCTACTCAGAGGACGGCGTAGACGATCTGGATGAGACCGACGAAGGTCCCGAGTGGTGGCAGAAAGAGGGTGATATATGACCCTCATGGTCCAACCCCGCGATGTCGACCGTAAAGTTCAAGAACTGCGCCGCGACATATTTATCGAGCACACTGACGCGCAGCGTATCACGCATCAAATAGAAGGCTCGCTTCGGGAGTTTCTTGCAGCAAAGGAACTTGGATATGCTTCTGATGCCCGAGGTGTCGCCGTACTTGGACGCAGCGGCACAGGAAAGACCAAGAGCGTTTTGCGGGCCCTCGAAAGCCTGGGGCTGCATCGGACTACAGTGGGTGCTTGTCCGCGCGGTCACGTGTTCGTGCCACTCCGAGACGATGTGACTCTGCGCAAGCTTAGGATGCTGATTTCGTTGGAGTACGGCTGGACGCCGAAGGCTCGGGATTCGGCAGAGGATATATGGCAGTATGTCGCCGCCTATATCGAGAGACTGGAGACACAAGTTCTGGTCCTAGACGAGATCCAACATGTTCGTGCGGCCGGACCCAAGGACCGCCAGTCCATGCGGGATGCCCTAAAGTCACTGGTTCAACCCCAGAAGGGGCAGGTTGTCCCGATCCTCATAGGGACGCCCGACTTCGCCGAAATATTGAATTCGGACCAGCAGTTTAAGCGCAGGTACAGCGTCGTACACATGACCGATCTTGATCCAGGGGTGGATGCGTGGCGCGCAATTAAGGTTCTCGCACGCTATTGCGAGGGGGCGGGCCTAGAACTCAGCAAGAGTGTGAAGTCACCAGACTTTGCCGAACGGCTGCTACATGCCTCGTTTTACGCGTTCGGGGAGTTGTGCGAGATCTGCATTTTGGCGCTGAAATCCGCGCTCCTCGCAGGCGACAAGGTGCTGGAAATCGAGCATTTTCGGATGACCCACGCGCAACGGTTCGACTGCCTCCCGGACATGAACCCGTTTATAGCTGAGGACTTTGCCAGCTTGCCCACAGACGTCGACTTGAACAAGTCAGGGGAATAGTCTTGTACATTGAAGAACAGGCGATCTCCCGGCTCCCGATTGCCCTCTCGGCGATGGCGGGGGAGCCGGCGTTCTCAACTTTGTCCCGGAATGCTTCGGCAAATGCTTCGCGGTCTACCGCCGAGTTTTGCACGGCAATGGGTCTTGGGAAGGCGGCCGTCTCTTCCGGCGATCTGCAGCACCTCCAAGCCTTGGCCAAGCTTACCGGATCGTCCAGCGCCGAGCTCATCTTGCACAGTCCGCGCAAGGTCAGCGACAAATACACTGACCTGTGTGGGCAACGTTTCCTGACTCGGTCCATTCGCAAGCATGATTTGGCTATCTGTCCTCAATGTTGGTTGGAGGATCTATCCGCGGCCGGACATCAGGCCGACGGCTCCGCGATCCGTTGGCAATGGTTGCCCCGCTTCATGGGTTGTTGCAGTCGCCATGAAATCGCACTGATTGAGCTACCTTACGCAGATTACACAACCTGCTATGACCATGTGCTTCGTGCCGAATTGGCGGAAGGATGGCTACATAGCTTGGAGGAGCGGGTCCAACAGCAAGCCTTGTCGGTTTTTGAAAAAGCTGCTCTCGAGCGGCTTGAGCAGAAGACCCAGATGGTCGACTGGTTGCCTGATATCCAGATCGACACCCTGGAACGTTGGAGCCTGGGACTGGGCGCGTTTCTTGCCGAAGGTACTTTACGCCCCGATGCCTCACCGCTCACAAGACGGCGCGAACTTATTGATCTGGGCTTCTCGGTCACCCGTGCCGGGCACGGGAAGCTGGTCGATGAGGTCGATGAAGCGCTCGGACGACATTCGACGCGGCTCAGCAAAACATGGTTTCATGGCTGGGCGCTTCAGGCCTCGATGCAGAAAGAGCGGCAGGCGTTTCGCGAGATCATGCTTGGCCTCATCAAAGACCAAGGCGACTACTGCCTATTGTCCAGACACCAATACGCCCCCTCCGAAGTGCAGGTCGATGCGTGCATCAAGAAAATCGCGGAAACCACAGACCGCTCCCGAAAATGGGTGCGACCCGCCTTAGAAATTGATGGTTACTTGCCCGACGGAGGCGTTCCGGATGGACTCGACGTTAGGACCCGCCTTAGGGCATGCTCAACGCACGTCGCTGCGCTGGTCGCCAGCGTCGGCGCGGAACAGAGCGCCAACATTCTGGGTATCGGGGCCACCATGTTCGACGGCCTTGTGTCGGAAAGGGTGATCAAGCCCATTCCGACCATTGCCTTCAAGAAACCACGGTTCAGCGCTGACGCGCTGGATGATCTCCTCAAACGAGTTGAAGCCCGGGCAATCCTTCAACCCGGACATGCCATCCGAGACGACATGATCAGTCTTCCGCACGCATCCTTCGTGCTGCGGTGCCCGGCAGGCCAAATCCTCCGCTATCTCGAGAAGGGAGAGTTGCCCGGTTCCTACATTGACAAGACCGAGATCGGATTGGCTGGGCTTAGAGTTAGCCATAAGGAGCTGCTTGCCGCGATACGCCGTCACCAGCGTGCCGATTTGACACTGGAGGAGGTTCGTAAGCGTTTGGCCCTAAGCAGCCGAGAACTTCGCCAAGTAGTTGCAGCTGGATTGCTCCGTGTAGATCGTCGGCGACCCAATGGGCTTCGAAACGCCGCGGAGTTCATAACCTGCGACGATTACGAGGCCTTTCTAGAGAGGTTCCAAACGCCAAAGACTGCTGCCCAACACCTCGGGTTAACGCCCAGAGAAGTGACGGCACTGGTCAGAGCTTCGCAGCTTAGCCCCGTGATTTCGGGAAGCGATGCACGGGTGTACGACCGGGAGAACGTTCTAAGCCTCTAAACTTCAAAGGCTTCCGTGGGCACTACTAGGTTGGTCCCGTGCTCATCAGGTCTAGAGACCTGTCCGCCTTATCCAACGTGAATACAAGTGAAATCTCGCCCTGTCGCTTGCGCGGCAGGGCGAAGGCATACGATAGGGGGAGGTGCTCGGCTGCGCGAGGTACCCTGTCAGGGGCTTTGATCCACGTTTGCACCCAGTCAGTGTTATTCGGGCAAGACTGCGATCTGAGCCACAGTCTCATGGGCTTTGAGGAGCCATAGCGCGGAGGATCCAGTCTTCCCCGGAAGATGTTCCAAGTTGGTGGTGATGCCCCAATGTAAAAAGATTCTGGATCAATCGCTTAATAACGTGTCAGATTCCAATCTTAACCGGACATCACACCTAACATACCGAAGTTACGAGACTTCCGGCCCGAGGGCGGTAGAAATGCCCCCGTAAGTGCCCCACTTTCCGCCCCCTGTTTTGCTGACGTTCTCCCACATGCTCTGAGCATGGTGACGGGGTTATTTGGCGTGTGCGGTCAGGCTGTCCTCTGGTCCGTCAGGGAGGAGGATGGAGGGGGGGGGATACCTACGAGGATGATGTATCCTTCCCAAGCTGCCCTACCTCTGGTGATAGGTGACCTGCCGCAACGTCAGGAGGATGTGGGCAAGTCAGGGAGGGAAGGCGCAATTGCCGTCAGAGCGTTCGCGCATGGTGCCCGGGGCCGCGAAACCGGTGCGATTTGTCCCGGGCTCGCTGCGCGGTGGGCGCCCCGGACCCGGACCTTGGCCGGTGGATCACCAGGCGGTGATCCTTTCCTCGGGCGGCAGCCACATCAGATCGCCTTCCTCGATGCCGAAGGCCTCGTAGAAGGCCGGCAGGTGCTGAAGAGCGGCAATTGCGCGGTAGGGCGACGGCGCGTGCGGATCGCCCGCGACCAGCAGGCGATCATAGGCCTCGGTCGATTT
>NZ_JAAGOV010000102.1:0-5313 GCF_010500785.1 Salipiger sp. PrR003 | reverse complement strand
GGGAGGATTTCCAACGCCGGCCGACCACTCGTCAAGCGGCACCGTTGCACCACGGCCCGCATCGAAAATCCTTCACCGAAGCTGACATTCGAGACAAGCGCGACGAAAGGCTGGTGTGCTTCGTACTGCTGCCGTTCCACGATAGCCGCATCCCCTGCTGAAATCGTGTGCATGGTTGGGACAGGCCCGGTCGCAGGCTTCGTCCTGGGCAGTTGGCAGGTAGGCATGAGCAACTTCACATGTAGGTCTTGATCGACACCACGCTTCTCGCTTTGCCGTTGTTGAACTCGAAGACGTGGCAGAAAGGACGCTTCAATCCATCGGACAGAGTTCTTTCCCCGCTGGCCATGCCGACCTTGCCGTGTGCGATCGCGTGCTCGACCATGATCGACATCGGCAGACGGGTGGAAGACAACGCCTGGAGGACTGCAGCTTGCCCCTTGACCGTCTCTGTCGAAATCCGGGTCCACGTGACCTCTGGATCAAAGATTTCGGCCGAGGCAACGCCGGTCTCCAGGGCAATCGCGATGTCCTGCACGAATGCATTCTTGGGGGAGTTTCCGCAGTCCGGGCTCCCGATGATCTCCGTCGGGCCCATAGTCATGGGTCCGGCTCGCCACGCAAGGCGGCCTCGATCGCCGCGATGTCGATCCTGCGCATTTCCATCATGGCCGCTTGGGCGCGGGCCGAGGCTGCAGCGTCCGGGTGCGACAGCGCCTCCATCAACACCCGGGGTGTAATCTGCCAGCGAAAGCCCCAGCGATCCTTGCACCAACCGCACATGATTTCTTGGCCGCCATTGCCGACGATCGCATTCCAAAGCCTGTCCGTCTCGGCCTGATCGTCGGTGTAGACCTGGAGCGAGTAGGCATCGTTGGGCCGCACATGCGGACCGGCATTGAGCAATGCATAGGGCAAGCCCAGCAGCGTCATCTCAACCACCTGAACGCTGCCCGCAGGCCCGCTCGGCGTCTCGCCCCGCAATCGCACAATCCGGTCCACATGGCTGTCCGGAAAGGTTACCGCATAGAACTCGGCAGCGGCTTCGGCCTCGGTGTCGAACCAGAGGAATACGGCGGCCTTGCGCTCCGTCATGGCCTGTCCCCTTTACGGTCAAAGGCAGCATCGCCGGTTCCGGCCGTGGTGATCCGGTGGTCGATAAGGGGCAACAGCCAGTCCGAGCGGCTCGTGATCGAGAGATGTGTGGTGTCCGGCAGAACCGCCAGCTGTGCCCCTATGAGCGCCGCCATATGCGCAGCATGGTCGACCGGGATGAAGTCGGTGTCGCCGAGGGCGAGCAGGGTCGGAACCGCGAGCGTGGCAAGCTCCTCGTCACTCCAGCCCCAGTCGGTGACAATGAAGGCCTGCAGCTGCGCAAAGGTGCGCTGGAACTGCTCCGGGCCATCCGGGTTGTCGGCGAAACCCGCACGCATGCGGGCGAAGTCCTCTTCGCTCGGCAGCAGCTTCAGCGCCTCCGGTGAAGGCGAGGCCTGTGGGTTCCGGTTCATCTCCGCGATGGCCCGATGCATCCCGTCGAGGTTCTGGCTGGCCGAGATCGCGGTCAGCGTGGCAAGGCGCTCTGGCGCGAAAACTCCCAGATCCAGCGCCAACATGGCGCCCATGGAGAAGCCCACGACATGAACCCGCTCGACCTCGAGCGCGTCCAGCACAGCCAGGGTGTCTGCGCGCATTTCTGCCAGGGTGACCGGCGTGTCACGTCCACCCGTCCGCCCATGGCCCTGCTGTTCTACCCCGATCACCGGGCGCCTTGCGGCGAGGAACGGCAAGAGGGCACCGAAGTCCCCTTCGATGGTGCCCATGCCGCCATGTAGGATGAGAAATGGCACCATGCCCGAACCAAGATCGCCGTGAACCTGATAATAGATCCCGAGGTCCCCGGACATGGCTCGGCCCTCGGTGTCCTGCGCCAGCGCGGGCGTGGCCATGGCTCCGACAAGGACCGATGCCTGCAGGGCCCCCATGCAGGACCGTGAAGTCGAGGTCAGTGTCATCATTTCCTCCTCCCATGCGTTGTGGTCATTCCCCGGGAACGGCAAGCCGCCATTCATGCCCCGCGACTCTCGTCGGCCCTGGAGAAATGCGCGATCTGATCCGCATGCGCCTTGGCAAAGGCCGGCCGCGCGCAAATCCGATTGATGTAGGCCTCGGTTGCGGGATAGTCGCCGATCCCGCGAATCCAGGGCGGACGCAGGACATCGGCCATGATCAGATCCGCCGCGGTAAAGCGATCGTCCACCAGCCAGTCGCGCGCTGTCAGGACGTCTTCCAGCACAGCAAGACGGGCCCGCAGCCAGCCCTCCAAGGGGTTCTCCGGCGGGGACGACAGTCCGACGAACCACCAGGGCACGCTGACCATCTCTACCGAGTTCAGGGCCGCGAGGACCCAGGACAAGGTTTCCGCCCGCAGTGCCCTCTCCCGCGGCACGAGCGTTTCGCTCTTCTCCGAGAGGTGCAGCAGGCAGGCGCCGCTTTCGAACAGGCTGACATCCCCGTCCGTCAGGTAAGGCACCTGCCCGAAAGGCTGCATGGCAAGATGCTCTGCCCCGCGATCCTCGAAGGGCACGGAGCCCACGCGATAGCTCAGCCCGGTCTCTTCGCAGGCCCAGCGAAGCCGCAGGTCACGCACATAGCCCCGCGGCCCCTCCGGCACCCAGTCGAAGGTCCAGATCGTCAGCCCGTCGGATGTATCCGACACCACGGCTCAGACGCTCTCTTCGAAAATCGGCGTGAAGCTGCCCCACATCATGCGCTTGCCATCGAAGGGCATGTCCATGTCCTGCCAGCGCGGATCGGTTGCCATGCTGGCGCCGCACCTGTCGTGGGTTTCCTTGTCGGGCCAGATCATCCACGAGAAGCAGACCGTTTCGCCGTCTTCCAGCGCGACGGCCCGCCTGAAATCGGTGTGCTCGCCCGCGGGGACCTGGTCGCCCCAGGTCTCCATGATTTGCAGGGCCCCATATTCCTTGAAGAGCGGCCAGGCCTTGCGGGCGCTTTCGATGTAGGCCTGCTTGTTCCCGTTCGGCACGGGAGTCAGAAATCCGGCAACGTAGGTCATGCGAGTTCTCCTTGTTTCCTTTTAAGCTCCGCCATCCATTCATCGAAGCCGGGCGGCGGATTGCCCGTGAAGCCGGCAAGCTGATCGGTCAGGGCCTGTTGGAAGGCCGGCCGTTCGGTGGCACGCGCGACATAGTCGGCAAGATTGGGGAAGGCTTCGACGAGGCCCGCGCCCTCGATGATTCTCAGAACGCTGACCATCATCAAGTCGCCGGCGGAGAAACCGCCGCCGAACCATTCAGCTGTGCCGAGGCGATCGGACGCTTCCTGCAGGCGTTCGTTGATCCGCTCATCGACGCCGGGAAGTCGCGGCTTGGCCCAGGGCTCGGCCACTTCAAAAATCGTCATCTGTGCCCGATCCATGATCGGCGGCTCCAGAGTGTTCAGCGCGGCAAACAGCCATTCCAGCGACAAGCTCTGACCCGCTGGCTCCGTCGGCCGCAGACCCGGGAACCGCTCTGCGATATGCCAGACGATCGCCCCGCTTTCGAACAGCGTGAGATCACCTTCCTCGTAGGTCGGAACCTGGCCGAACGGTTGCAGCGCGCGGTGCGCGGCTTCCTTCTGTTGCCCTTGTGAGAGATAGCGAACGGCGTAGTTCTGGCCCGTTTCCTCAAGTGCCCATCGAACCCGCAGGTCACGGACCTGTCCTTGGGCAAAGTCCGGCACCCAGTCGTAGGCGGTGATGGTGATGGCGGCTTCGGGATCAACCGGCATTGGACACCTCCGCCGGACCAGTCTCGACGGCCTCGGCGCTCATCCACATGGGCTCCCAGATATGGCCATCGGGATCCGCAAAACTGCGTCCATACATGAAGCCGTGGTCCTGCGCCGGGCATGGGTCGGCCATGCCTCCGGCAGAAACCGCCGCTTCAGTAATGGCATCAACGGCTGCCCTGTCTTCACGGCTGATGCAAAGCAGCACCTGCGCCTCCTGCGCCGGATCAACGCGGCGACGATCCGTAAAAGTTGCCCAGAACTCATGGGTCAGCAGCATCACGCAAATGGTGTCCGACAGGACCATGCTGGCCGCCTGGTCGTTGCTGAACCGCGGGTCCAGGGAAAAGCCGATGGCCTCGTAAAATTCGACAGATCGCTTCAGGTCCGCGACCGGCAGGTTCACGAAGATCATTTGCGGCATTGCCATTCCTCCCTTGCCGTATCGTAATTATGGACAGCGTAGCGGCATGAGATTACAAAAAGCAACTATGAAGAAACAAAAAGTAACCATGTCGGCGAAATCCCCCCACGGACGGTGGTATGCAGATGCCTGCGGCACTGCCTTCGGGCTTGAACTTCTCGGCGAACGCTGGGCGATGCTGATCGTGCGGGAACTCATGTTCGGGCCACGCCGTTTCAGTGGCATCCGCGCAGATCTGCCTGGGATCAGCGCCAAGGTGCTGACAGAACGCCTTGCCGGCCTCGAGGCCAATGGTGTCGTCGTTCGTTCCACCGCACCCGAGCCAGCTCCGGCGCAGCTCTATGGCCTGACCGAGTGGGGATACGCGGCCGAGCCGATCCTGCAGGCGATCGGTCGCTGGGCCGCCGCATCGCCATTGCACGACCCGACGCTGCCGCTTTCCCCTGTCTCCTTCATGCTGTCATTGCGCACCATGCTGGATACGGCAGCCGCACGCGGCACGACCCTGGTCATAGTCTTTGAAATCGGGACGACGCAGTTCACCGCACGATTGGATGACGGCGCCATGCCGGTGGAACGCGGCGCGGCGGAACGGCCCGACCTCCGCTTCAAAGCGCAAGCCGCGCCGCCGCTCGCGGCTGTCTTCTACGGAGACGTGGCGCCAGAGACCGTTGGCGTACAGGTTTACGGTGATGCCGCGCTGTGCCGAGACTTCGTCGCGCTCTTCAACCTCCCGAAGGCCCAGGCGAACGTGGCCCGCCCTCGACTGGAAGAAGACTGACAAAGCCTGTCGCCTGGTTGACCTGGCCTCTGTCAAATCTGCCTCCGCTCCCCAAAGCACCGGTGTCATTGGCTGACTTCGGCATGCACCGGTCATCCAGGGCGAGCTCGCACGCCGACCGCGACCTGCGCATCGCTGCCGTTCGTCCAGGACGGAGCGAACGGCCGCTACCCGCCCAACATAACGTCCGCTGCGCCAGCACCAGTCGATCGTTCGCAACGGCAGCGAACGGCAGGAATGTCGGAGGTTTTTCGATGTGGGCCGCGGGGTGATGGCGGTATTCTGCGCGATGGCGGCCCACGTTGGAAAACCTGAC
>NZ_JAAGOV010000101.1:0-5446 GCF_010500785.1 Salipiger sp. PrR003 | reverse complement strand
GGACTTTTCGGGCTTTCGCTGCGCCGTTCACGAAGGTCCGTTGCCCCCTCTTCTTCAGGGTGGACTAAGCATCGAGTAACGCATCGATCACCGCGCATTCTGGGGCAGCATCGCCGGTGCATCGCGCAACAGTGTCCGACAGGACGCGCTCGATGCGCTGCAGATCGGCAATCTTGGCCTGAACGTCAGTCAGATGATCTTCGGCGATGATCTGCACCTCGGCGCATGTCCGGGATCGGTCATCGACCAGCCCAAGCAGCCCGCGAACCTCTTCGAGAGAAAAGCCTAGATCGCGGGACCGCATGACGAATTTCAGCCGCTTGACGTGGGCATCGTCGTAGCTTCGGTAGCCCTTCGTACTGCGCGGCGGGTCCGGCATGATCCCGATTTTCTCGTAATAGCGAATGGTTTCCAGGTTGCAGCCCGTTGCGCGGGCCAAATCGCCCCGCCGAATTGATCTCACGCTTGTGTTACTCATTGTGCCGAAAAATCCCTTGAGCCTGTATCAACTACAGACCCTAGAACGGTGGAAACATCTGTTCAAGGAAGATTCGATGGAACAACATTTGGCGGAACTTCCGCAATCTCAGTCGCAGAAAATTGGCGACGAAACCACCAAGGGATGGGGCGTGACCGGCCTCGGCGTCCTCGGTGCGCTGGCGATGACTTCTTGCTGCATCCTTCCATTGGTGCTGGTCAGCTTTGGCGTGACAGGCGTGTTCATCGCGCAGCTCGGGGCGCTCTATGCCTACAAATGGTACACCTTCGCGCTGAGCGCCGCGTTTTTGGGATACGGCTTCTACAAGGCTTACAAGCCTGTAGATGCCGAGGCCTGTGCCGATGGCACCTGCGCCCGCCCCATCGACCGCCGCATCATGCGCGCAACCCTCTGGGCCGCTTCCGCGATTATCGCTGTCGCCATGATCTTTCCCTACATCACCCCCTTCATCCTGAAATTCTGAACGAGGACCATGACCATGAAGCATCTCCTGTTATCCGCCCTGGCCATCGTCGCACTCTCGACCCCGGCCCTCGCTGAAGAGCGCCAGGTCGAGATCGCCGTCAGCGAACTGACATGCCCGTCCTGTTCGTTCATTGTTGCCAGCTCGATGCGCGGTGTTCCGTCGGTCGAGATCGCCGCATTCGAGGACGGCCCCGAATACGGGCAGGGTGTTTACAGCGTGACCTACGATGACGCCGAAACTTCCATCGAAAGCATCATCGGCGCGGTGACGGCCAATGGCTATCCGGCGCAGGTGCTGCCCGACACAGCCTCCTGAGCCGCCTGCAATGCGTGACAATCTCCTGCAATGCGTGACAATCTGATGGGTGGCCTGCTGGCCTTCGGAATAGCAGCTCCGGTCGTGGTCGTCTGCTGCGGCGGCGGAACTGCCGTGCTTGCAGCGTTGTTCGGCGGCGTTGGGGCTTGGCTCTCTGGAATGAGTGGCATTGCCGTGCTGGTTTTGGCGGGTCTGACCTACCTGATCGTCCGCGCACTGCGTCGTTCGCAAATGAAACGCGCCTCCGGCCCCGACCCATCACAGAGAAAGACGGCTCCTTGACTGACACACCTGAAAATTCCGACCGTCTGCTGAAATGGGGGCTTGGCGGTGCGCTCTTCGCCGCGCTCTGCTGCTTTACACCGCTTCTGGTCGTCATCGTCGCTGGCGTCGGATTGTCGGCCCTCACGGGCTGGCTCGATTACGCCCTGTTCCCGCTGCTGTTTTTCAGCCTCGCCGTGGTGGCACAGGCCCTTTGGCTGCGCGCTGGCAAACCGGGACCGGCCCCGAAACTTTGGGCCACCGGCCTCGCGGTGGCCCTGTCGATCCTGATCATTCTTCTCGAATTCAGGTTCGCAATACGGATCACAATCGGCGTTTTCGCCGCCACAGCACTCTACGCGGTTCTCCTGAACCGTGCGCAAAAGAAAGGATCGCTCTTATGATGATGGGATGTTGCACCGCCACCGGCATGGTCTTCGGCCTCCTCGGCATGTTGACACCGCTGATCGCCATCGGCGCGGTCATATATCTGCTCGCCGCCAGACCAAAAGACCCCGAACATGGCGAGGCGCGCTGAGATGAAAGACCTGAACAAAACCGACGATGAACAGGGCGGCTATGACCTGATCGTTCTTGGGGCCGGATCGGCGGGGTTCTCCGCCGCAATTACCGGCGCGGATGCCGGAAAGCGTGTCGCCCTCGTAGGACATGGCACCATCGGCGGAACTTGCGTCAACGTGGGATGCGTGCCCTCCAAGGCGATGATCCGTGCGGCAGAGGCCGTGCACTGTGCGGGGGCTGCCAAGCGGTTCCCCGGCCTGTCGGGACGGGCACAAGTGGATGATTGGCAGACGCTCGTTCAGTCCAAGGACGATCTGGTCACGACCCTGCGCCAGAAGAAATACGCGGACCTTCTGCCGGAATATGAGGATGTCGATTACATCGACGCCGGTCCCGCGCGGCTGATCGAAGGTGGCGTGACAGTCGGTGAGCGAACCCTGAAAGCACCGAGGACCATCATCGCCACGGGCGGGCGTCCCGTTCTGCCGACCATCGACGGCATCGAGGAAATCGGCGCGCTCAACAGCACCAGTCTTCTGGAACTCGAAGTACTGCCGAAAAGCCTGATCTTCAT
Source organism: Salipiger sp. PrR003 (assembly GCF_010500785.1). NCBI lineage: Bacteria > Pseudomonadati > Pseudomonadota > Alphaproteobacteria > Rhodobacterales > Roseobacteraceae > Salipiger > Salipiger sp. PrR003. Next base: position 2,809 of record NZ_JAAGOV010000101.1, on the reverse strand, counting down.
CGGCGCGGGCTACATCGGCGCGGAGCTGGCCCAGATGATGAGCCGCATGGGCGTGAAGGTCACGCTTGTCGCCCGTTCGCATCTGTTGCCCGGCGCGGAACCAGAGGTCTCGGAGGCATTGGCGGCGGCGTTCGAGGCCGAAGGCATCACTCTTCTGACCGGGTTAAGCTACGACACTGTGCGCCGCGACGACGCGGGCGTGACACTGCGCGTGATCCAGAACGGAAAGCCTGTCGAAGTGACGGCGGATCACCTCGTTTCGACCGCTGGCAGGCGGGCCAATACCAAAGATATGGGCCTGGACGCAATCGGCGTGGAAACCGACGCGCGTGGGTCCATCGTCGTCGGCGAGGACATGCAGACATCGGTGCGCGGCATCTATGCCGCAGGCGATGTGACCGACCGCGACCAGTTCGTCTATATGGCGGCCTATGGTGCAAAGCTCGCGGCCAAAAATGCGGTTCTCGGCGAAGACCATCGCTACGACAACGCCGCGATGCCCTGGGTGGTGTTTTCCGACCCGCAGGTCGCGGGCGTCGGTCTCGGTGAAGCCCAGGCGCGGGACGCGGGCCTCGACGTCAAGACGTCCATCGTACCGCTCGATCAGGTGCCGCGCGCACTGGCCGCACGCGACACGCGCGGATTGATCAAGCTGGTGGCGGACAGAAAGTCCGACCGGCTGCTTGGCGGCCAGATCATCGCGCCCGAGGGGTCCGATACGATCCAGACCCTCGTTATGGCGCTGAAGTTTGGCATGACCACAAAGGCGCTCGGGGAGACGATCTTCCCCTATCTGACGACCGTGGAAGGGCTGAAGCTGGCGGCGCAAACCTTCGATATGGACGTGGCAAAGTTGAGCTGCTGCGCCGGATGAAGATCAGGACAAGGACCGGAGAATGAATGAAGACTACGACCTGATCGTCATCGGGGCGGGCATGGCGGGCGTGGCCGCGGCCAACAAATGTGGCGCGGCAGGATGGCGTGTCGCCATTGTCGATGCGCTGCCCTACGGCGGCACCTGCGCATTGCGCGGCTGCGATCCAAAGAAAATCCTGCGGCGCGGTGCGGAAATCATGGACGCGGCACGGCTCATGCAGGGCAAGGGGATCGATCCCGGTGATCTGTCGATCAACTGGGCCGATCTGATGGCACACAAGCGTGGCTTCACCGATCCCGTGCCGGACAAGATGGAAAAGGGCCTGTCGGGCAACGGCGTCGAAACCCTGCATGGAGCCGCGCGGTTCACGGGAAGCAACACGCTGGAGGTCGATGGAACGGCATATCAGTCGGAACGGTTCCTCGTGGCCGCCGGTGCCATGCCCAGGCCGCTGAGCTTCACAGGGGCCGATCTCGTGATCGACAGCACGGATTTCCTCAACCTGGAGGCCCTTCCCAATCGGGTTCTTTTTATCGGTGGCGGCTTCGTGTCCTTCGAGTTTGCGCATATCGCCGCACGGGCCGGAGCCAACCCGATCATCGTGGATCGTGGCGCCCGGCCCTTACGCGGCTTCGATCCCGATCTGGTCGAAATGCTGATCGACCGCAGCGGCGGTATCGGCGTGGACCTGATGCGCGAAACCGAAATCGTGTCGGTCTCGGAAGCCAGTAGAGCATTCACTGTCGAGGTAAAGTCGGGCGATGAAACCCGAACAATCGAAACCGATCTGGTCGTGCATGGCGCGGGCCGTGTGGCAGCCCTGGCCGATCTGAATCTTGAGGCGGCTGGTGTTGATTACAGCGACAAGGGCATCGTTGTAGCCCCGCATCTGCAAAGCACGACGAACAGCGCGGTCTTTGCCGCCGGAGATTGCGCCGACACCGATGGCATGCCGCTGACGCCAGTCGCAGTGATCGAAGGGAAGGTCGCGGCCTCCAACATGCTCAAAGACACTCAGACCGCACCGGATTATGCCGGTATTCCTACAGCCGTCTTCACAGTCCCGGAAGTGGCGCGTGTCGGTATGTTGGAAAGTGAGGCAAGGGACGCCGGGTATGATGTCGATGTTCGGTTCACCGACACTGGCGATTGGTATTCGAACTACCGGATCGGCGAGACCTCTGCTGCCGCGAAGGTCCTCGTGGACAAGTCGAACGGCAAGATCCTCGGCGCGCACCTGTTCGGCCCGGAATACGGCGAACTGATCAATTTCTTCGGGCTGGCAATCAAGCTGGGCCTGGCGGCCAAGCAACTTAAGTCGATGACGGCGGCCTATCCAAGTGTTGGATCGGATTTGGGCTCGCTTCTCTGAATTTGAAAGATTTTTCGCAATAGACCCGATCCTCCTCGGAACGTATGTCTGGCCCGATGAAGACGGTTCTTATCTACTTCGCCGCTGCGCTGGCCGAAATTGCCGGATGCTTTGCTTTCTGGGCCTGGTTCCGGCTGGACAAGAGCGTGTTTTGGTTGGCACCGGGCATGCTGTCCCTTGCCGCTTTCGCCTGGCTACTGGCGCTCAGCCCCGCCGATCAGGCGGGCCGCGCCTATGCAGTCTACGGTGGCGTTTACATCGTATCGTCCCTGCTGTGGCTATGGGGCGTAGAAGGGCATCGCCCGGATCAATGGGATGTAGTTGGAGCGGTCATTTGCCTTGTCGGTGCGGGTATTATTCTCTGGGCACCGCGCAGTATTTGAGAGGCAGCCGCAGACGGGGTGAAGCGCTGAATCGTTCGATTAGATCGCCTTTTGGTTCACGCGTTCCGACAACTCGGCGCTGCTTTCCCTCCGCATCGCGGCTGCGATCAAGCAGGTTTTCTACCGCCCTCGAAAGCAGCGATACATCCTTTACGCAGCATCGGTCAAAGTGGGCTC
>NZ_JAAGOV010000100.1:0-5631 GCF_010500785.1 Salipiger sp. PrR003 | reverse complement strand
TGATACCGTCACCGATGTCGCGACATAGAATCTCATCTTGATTGTCGCTGCCGTCTCTCCCTGATTGTCGCGCTATAGGTAGATCGTAAAGTAGCCGCAGTGCGTCGGTCCATCCAACCTCGGAGAACAGTTGCAGAATCTCGACCAGCATCGCGCGCCTCTTGGGATCTTCGAATATGCCTCGATGGTCAGCAATGTATCGCTTCACAACCTTCACGGCGGCGGTGTTGCCGAGGCTCTCGTAATGATACCCCTCTTCGGCGCCCACCCCGGTGAGGATCGCGTGGATCGCCGTAAACACGGCTATCGGGTCTCCGGGCATCAGATGCTCGTACAGCTCGATCAAGTAATGAAGCGTTCTGGGCTCTCGGGACTGTTGGAAGAGCTCGAGAATCTCTGCATAGTCTGCCAAGAAACGCGACTTGGTGTCGGGACTATTCAGGCCTGGTCCATCTTCCTTGTCCTCCGCCCGGGCGCCAGCGCCGAAGTAGAGTTGCATCAGGGCGTGGTGGATCACACGCTCGGCGGCACTATAGCGCTCGCCGGCCGCCATCTTCTCCTCCTGTGTGGTCTCCGACAAAAGGATTGCGTGTTCCTTCGCCGATATCGCTAGCGCCGGCCCGAGAATTGCCTTGAGCCCATCCTGCGCGCGGTCGCACATGTCTCGGTCGCCTTGCTTGGCATCAGCCGCATAGCGGCCGAAGAATTTACCTCGCAAGTAGGAACTGTACGCATTCAGCGCATCTCGAAAGCGTTTGGGGTCGGTTGCCCATTCCTCGATCCAGACACGGGCTAACGGTCGACCTTGCGCCGCGTGCAGTTGCGCGGCCCATCGGCCGAGACATTCCTGCAGGTAGTTTCGGGAGCCGTCTTTGTCAGAGAACTCGTTGAGCCGCTCCTTCGCCAACTTCAGGACGAGTTCGCAGCGTTCTGGCTCTGCATGGAAGAACCGCCTCAGGGCTTGCCCGAGGTATGACGTCAGGATCTCTTGGTCGCACTCGCTGGCAGCGATACGCTCGCCCATTGCCCACATCCGGTCAGGAGCCGCTTTGCAAAGGACCTGAAGGTTCCGCGCGGCCTGCAAACGAACGGCAGGCTCCTTGTCCTGCAGGATCGCCTCGATCCTGTCTACGATCTCCGGCCGCTCGTCGGCGAACCGCGACGCCAGAGAGACCCATGCCTCCGCAGAGTATACTCGCACCGACAGGTTCCCCCAACTGATGCTCATCCCTTGGTCTCGCGGGTTTCCGGATACCTGCTTGAAGACAACCGATCCAGCACCGCGAACATTGTTTCCAGGTCAGGAAGGCCGTCCACACCCGGAGCGTAGTTCGGGCTGGAGGCGACGCGCTCGATTGCGTTCGAGATGTGCCCCCAAGCTGAGTGGTCAACCCGGCCGTGCAGTCCAAGATTGCCATCGAGTAAGGCCATCAGCGCCATTGCATCCGACCAAAGCGCCGTGAGCGCGGCCGCTCCGCCGTCATTCGGTGTGGCATTGCACATGGCGTCCAGCGCATTCGACGCATCGAGGACCATCCGGTTGGGACCGGCATCCATGTCGACTCCTTCTTGGCGCAGTCGCTCTATCTCCCAGTCCTCGTGACCGCCCCACGAGAAGTGGGAGGTTCGGATCGGCCGGTTCTCCTCAAGCTCCTCAGCCTTCTCCATTTGCCGGCGCAGATTGCGGGTGGCTGCGAGGGCAAGCTCTTCCTCGGGGATAAGTGCGAGCAGCCGGCCTAGGATGAGGCGCCACCGCTTCTGCCGTTCCTCATCTGGATGCCGCGTGTCATCTAGCCACATCCTCTCGACACGCACCTTCTCCTCCTGCGCCCGAGACGGCCAGGCCGCGACGACGAAGCGCACGGCGTCGCGGAGGGTGTCGCTGTTCTCGATCAAGTCGGGCCTCTCCGTCAGCGGCCAAACAAGGTCGCCGACCTCTTCGACCCGCTCGCTCGCGACACCGAGGATCCGGGTCCACACGGAAGCGGTCGCGTAGTCCCGCGATGCCGCAGCGACGCTCACCGAGAAAGCTTCGGCGTTGCATCTGCGCAGGAATGCCACGAAGTTTTTGAGGAGGTCGTCATCTCCTCCCGGTGCATCATGGTCTTCCTCCTCCCAAGCGTTGAACTCGGCGTCATGGCCGCGGAACTCGACCTTCGTGGTCCCGAGGTCAATGAGCACGGGTTCGTCGGGTATGCCGTAACCTTCCGTCGCGGCCCTACCGATGACCGCTTCGATGACCGCGCGTGTGCCATGCTCGGGCGAAATATCAAGGAATCTGCCGAGGGATTGTCCCAAATGCCAACGCGAGTGCTCGTAGTCCTGTCGCCGATTTGACGACAACGGCATGATCCGGCTCCGTGAGCCGCCGAGGGCAGATGTGGCGGTGTCCGTGATCATCTGGCCGTAGATGCAGCGATACACTTCGACGGCAAAGGCAGGGTCCGCCGCGGCGATCGGGAGGATCTGCTCGGATAGCCAAGGGGCCTCGCGGTCGGCGTACTGGGAGAAGTGCGGGTCACGCAGGATGCGATCAAGCAGGGCACGTGATGCGGTTGCGTCAGCGGCGAAGCTCTTCCCCACGAACCTAATCGCGCTGACGCTGGTCGCCTGGAGTGGCGGCGAATGTGACCAAGCAAATCCCAGCATTGCTCGCGCAGCGCGCCCGAAGACGTCGAGCAGGGCAGCGTCGGAAAGGTCGCCGTACTGGAAGATGGCCTGCATGAGCACCCGGGCGGGATCGAATAGCGGGAACCGGTTGGCGCGTGTGAGTCTTTCGGACAGGGTAGCCCAGGCGATCGCGCGCTCCGGCGTGATGCTGCGGGTCCCCTCGATTTCCATCGAGACGAAGCGACTAAGTCGGTTTAGCACGCTCGCAAGCGTCGCGTCGTCTGGTGTCGCCGCTACGCGCTCGATGAGCCCGGCGAGATCTCCGACGTCGGTCACATTCTCCGAGAGGATGCGTAGCGCGACGTTCCCGAGCACCGGATCGACTTTTCCCGTCGAAAATATTTCGCAAACAAGCCGCCAGCTTTGGGGCCGACCTGGTGCGTCAACACGCCAGATCCGCTCGATCGCGAACCGGAGCGCTGGCGCGAGCATAAGGGCGGCCGAGGTGTCTGTTGATTTCCACCCAGAACTGACCCGGGAGAGCGCGTAATTTCCATTGAGATTTGACCCATGTGACCCTCCCCGCGACGCAGCTTGCAGCGGGGGATTCCGGAGTGATCCACATGGGACTTTTGAACGTCATCCGCCGCATGGCCTTGCGGGAAAAGCTACCGATCCGAGAGATCGCACGCCGAACCGGCCTGTCGCGGAACACCATCAAGAAATATCTGAGAGCAGGCACGATCGAGCCGAAGTTCAACGTTCCGGCTCGGTCGAGCAAGCTTGATCCCTACGCTGAAAAGCTCGCTGCGTGGCTGAAGACGGAGGCTGCAAAGTCACGCAAGCAGCGCCGAACCCTGAAGCAGTTGCATGGCGACCTCGTGGCACTCGGCTACACGGGGTCCTACAACCGGGTTGCGGCCTTCGCCCGAAAATGGCGGGTAGAACGCCAGCGCGAACAGCATACCACCGGGCGCGGCATCTTCGTCCCCTTGTCGTTCCGGCCCGGGGAGGCCTTCCAGTTCGACTGGAGCGAAGACTATGCGGTGCTTGGCGGAGAGCGCACGAAGTTGCAGGTCGCGCATATCAAGCTGTCTCACAGCCGCGCCTTCCTCGTCCGAGCCTATTTGCTGCAGACCCACGAGATGCTGTTCGATGCCCACTGGCACGGCTTCCGCGTCTTTGGCGGCGTTCCGGAGCGTGGGATCTACGACAACATGAAGACGGCGGTGGACCGGGTTGGCCGTGGCAAAGAGCGTCAGGTGAACATGCGCTTCCTGGCCATGGCAAACCACTACGTGTTCGAGCCGGAGTTCTGCAATCCGGCGGCGGGCTGGGAAAAGGGTCAGGTCGAAAAGAACGTCCAGGACGCCCGCCCGCGCTTATGGAACCCCATGCCGAACTTCCCCGACCTTGCTTCGCTGAACGCATGGCTGGAACGACGCTGCATGGAGTTCTGGCGCGACACCCCCCATGGCACCCTCGCGGGCAGCATCGCGGATGCCTGGGGCTCGGAGCAAGCGGCGCTCATGCAGCTGCCACCTGCCTTCGACGGCTTTGTCGAGCAGAGCAAGCGCGTGTCCCCGACCTGCTTGATCAGCTTCGAGCGCAATCGCTACAGCGTCCCCGCCTCCTTTGCCAATAGACCAGTCAGCCTCCGGATCTACCCCGATCGCCTCGTAGTCGCCGCGGAAGGGCAAATTCTGTGCGAGCACGATCGGCTGATCCAGAGGTCTCACCATCTGCCCGGCAGAACGATCTACGACTGGCGCCACTACCTGGCCGTCATCCAGCGAAAGCCCGGAGCCCTGCGCAATGGCGCCCCCTTCGTGGATCTGCCGCCCGCCTTCCGGCAATTGCAGAGCCAATTGCTACGACGGCCCGGGGGAGACCGGGAGATGGTCGATATCCTTGCCCTGGTCTTGCATCACGACGAGCAAGTGGTGCTGAACGCGGTCGAGCTGGCGCTCTCCGAGGGCGTCGCGACCAAGACCCACGTCCTGAATCTTCTGCACCGCCTGATCGACGGGAAGTCGACCGACGCTCCCTCCATCGACCCGCCGGGTGCCTTGGCCCTCAAGCGAGAGCCCCGGGCCAATGTGGAGCGCTATGACGAGCTGCGGCCTCGCGATGCTGGAGGCCGCCATGCGTCATGACCCAGCCAGCGGTGCCATCGTGATCATGCTGCGCAGCCTCAAGATGCACGGGATGGCTCAAGCCGTGACCGACCTGATCGAGCAGGGTGCGCCGGCGTTCGAAGCCGCCGTGCCGATCCTGACGCAGCTCCTGAAGGCTGAGGTCGCGGAGCGCGAGGTGCGCTCGATCGCCTACCACATGAAGGTGGCACGCTTCCCGGCCTACAAGGATCTGCCCAACTTCGACTTCTCGTCCAGCGAGATGAACGAGGCAACGGTGCGCCAGTTGCATCGTGGCGAGTTCATGGAAGGAGCGCAGAACGTCGTTCTCATCGGCGGCCCCGGCACTGGGAAGACCCACATCGCCACCGCGCTCGGCATCCATGCCATTGAGCATCATCGCCGGAGAGTGCGCTTCTTCTCGACCATCGAACTCGTCAACGCTCTCGAGCAGGAGAAGGCCAAGGGAAAAGCCGGACACATCGCGGAGACCCTCACCCGCCTCGACCTGGTGATCCTGGACGAGCTCGGATACCTGCCGTTCAGCGCTTCAGGGGGCGCCTTGCTCTTCCATCTGCTGAGCAAGCTATACGAGCGCACCAGCGTGATCATCACCACGAACCTCAGCTTCAGCGAGTGGGCCACAGTGTTCGGTGACGCCAAGATGACCACCGCGCTCCTCGATCGGCTGACCCATCGCTGCCACATCCTCGAGACCGGAAACGACAGCTTCCGCTTCAAGGACAGCGCGGCCGCAGCCACCCGGAAAAAGAGGGAGGGAAGCCATGTCTTGACCCAATCATGACCCGCTCAGCATAATCCAAGGTGGGTCACTTCTCGATGGAAACCCCGGGTCATGTATGGATACCCCCGTTCGCGCAAGATG
>NZ_JAAGOV010000099.1:0-6401 GCF_010500785.1 Salipiger sp. PrR003 | reverse complement strand
GGCGCAGCAGGGCGGCGAGCGCCCGGGCCTTTTCCGGATCCTTCAGCGCGTTGGAGATCGCGACCGATCCGACGATGATCTTGCGGCGGGTCTCGCTGGCCTTCTGCCTCTCCTTCAGCCGGGCCAACTTGGCCTGCGTTTCCGCAATTTGCTGATCGATGCTGCGCGCCATTCTTACCTCCGCACGATTGAGAGCGGTTGATTTCTCGCAAAGGTTGATTCAGGGTGCAACCACGAAGTGCCCACTTATACAAACGCTTAGCGTTTGTGTGGGCGGGGGAGACTGGCGTTTCCCCTCGACCCCTAAGCGAAGTGCGGCCCCGAATGGCGATCTATCATCTCAGAGCCACGATGATCTCCCGCAGTCAGGGCCGCTCCGCCACGGCGGCTATCGCCTACCGGGCGGCGGAGCGTATCGAAGATCACCGTACGGGGCTGACCTTCGATTACGCGGGGCGCAGCGGCGTCGATCACACCGAGATCCTCGCCCCCGACCACGCTCCGGATTGGGCCTACGACCGATCCGAGCTGTGGAACCAGGTCGAGCGCGCCGAGACCCGGAAGAACAGCCAGGTGGCCCGCGAGGTGCGCGTGGCCCTGCCTGCCGAGCTGGCCCACGCGCAGCGGGTCGAGCTGGTCCGAGACTTCGCCCAAGAACAGTTCGTGGATCGCGGCATGGTCGCGGATATCGCCCTGCACGCGCCCGGGCGCGACGGCGATGATCGCAACCACCACGCCCACATCCTGCTCACCACGCGCGAGATCGGCGCCGAGGGGTTCACCACCAAGAACCGCGACTGGAACAAGGTCGAGCTCCTCGAGCATTGGCGCGAGGCGTGGGCGGTGGGCAGCAACCACGCCCTCGAGCGCGCCGGCCTCGAGCAGCGCATCGACCACCGCACCCTCGAGGCGCAGCGGGAGGAGGCACTGGAATGGGCGACCGAGGCGCGGGAGCGCGGCGACGAGGGCACGGAGCTGCGCGAGACCGTGCGGGCGATCTCGCTGGACCGCGAGCCGCTGCCGCAGCTTTCACCGGGAGCGTGGCAGATGAAAGAGCGCGGCCACGAGGTCGGCCGAGTGCGCGCCTGGCACGAGATCAAGGCGCAGGCGGTCGAGGTCGCCCGCGTGGCGCAGGAGCTGGCGGGTCATGTCCGTGATTGGCTCGACCATGCCGCCGAGCGCACCTTGGATCGGCTGGGCGGCGGTCGCGCCGAGCTGGCGTTGTCCGGAGTAGCTACTGACCAGGACCGGCCTGCCGATCTCGCGACGCGCCTGCGCGAGGCCTGGGCCGATCGCCAGGAACGGCAACAGGAGCTGCCGGAGGTCGAGGTCCCAGAACGGGATACCTCTGAAGGTCTTGCCGCGCGGCTACGTTCTGCTTTTTCCGGGGTGGATCGTGACGCTCTCAGAGAACGGCTCTCGAGCTATAGACAGGAACGAGAGGATTACGAGGTGAGCACAGCCCAAGAGCGGCAGCGTGACAGGCACCTCGAAAACGACCTCGAGCAGGAGCGTCATGCCATTCGTGATCGGGGCTATGACCACGAGTTGTAAGCATCATGCTGCTGCGGCGTTTCCCGTCAGCTTTTCTGAAACTCAAGGCGCCCGAGCTTCAGGTCAGGTGACGCGCTCACTCTCCTTTTGATTGCACGTGAAGCCATACTGCTCCCAAGAAAAATTGGAGCGTGATCCGTCGCCGATACCAGGCCCGGAGTTTTTGGTCCTGATCCCCCACCACTCACGGAGTGGATCGCGCTCACCGCCTTGCCATTTTGAAGCCATGAGAATCGCTTGTCCGTGATATCGTGATAGGGAGCGCGACGAGCGCGCCCTGCGGTGGGACGGATCTAATCACACTGCGGCCGGCGCGGCGTCAGAGATGACCCCCGGTTACGGGCTCGCCGCGCTCACTAGGTCAGACAATCTTAGGGCACGTCCCGCGTTGCGCGCGGGCGAAAGAGATCTGGGAAGTCGCGCGTAGCCGCGAAGAGACCTTGGTCGACGGCGCGCTTGCGATACGCGATCTGCGCCCCGCTCATCATGTCCTGGCCCAAATATGTGAGGAAAGCTAGCAGGCTGCGATACTTCACGTGTGGAGATTGGGTCGCAAATCCAGAAAGCCCCGCAATCCATAATCCGCCGCGCTCATCGGGAACGCCGAAGCGGGCAGACTGTGCTCCCTGGTCCTGCAAGTTCGCCGCGAGGATTGCGGAGGTGGCCGCGATCAAGTCCGCGTCCTGAAGCGCGTAGACGATGGCGCGATCCAGCTTTTGAAGCAAGAATTGGCGCGGATCTCCGGCGCCGCCGCGCTCGATCCATCGCTGTAGTGTGTGGCGCGTCAAAACGACGATGGAGTCTTTAGTCTCCTTGGCCGTAAGCTGACGTAGAATGTAGCGCACCAGGTCCTGCCTGAAGCCATCTTGCTGATCGGCATAGCGCAACTCCGAGTCCCGCCGGGCTCCGCGAATGACCACCTCGAGGGCCCGGGTCCGATCTTGCTTGGTTGCCCGTGCGGCGGCGCATCCTGGGTGCCGGGCAATGCGTTTTGCCGCGCGTTGCAAAGCAACGAGGCTGCGCCCGCTCTTTGCGGTCAATGCGGCCGCTATGATATCGACTTTCGGCTCTTGCTCTGCCGCTTGGACAATCAGGTCCGTGGTCAGCCCGCGGGCCCAGTGCGTGCGGGCTGCCGCCGCAGATACGTCATGCAGGATCATCAGGGATAAGATCGCTGGTTTGAAATGCCCGTCAAGGGGAGCAAAGACAGTGAACCTGACCTTTGGTCACGGGCCCGAATAGCCGGCGGAGCCGACCGGGGCCTCGCCATCCCTACTGCTCCCTTTGGCACAACCGCGAGACGAGGGCGGGCCGCGCTGCTGCGCGCCCCATAAAACCCGTTCCCCGACTCCCAGCTACTCAGGGTTGAGCCGCTCAGGTCTCCGCGAGGCTGGGGATCTCTCTGGTTCCAGTGCTGGGCCATGCTATATAAGAGGTATTACCTCGTAATACCCAGGGAGCTATTCCATGTCTGCTACCCATCCCGTCGCGGTGAAGCTGGACGCCGATGTTCACGCTCGGATGCGCCAGCTTGCCAAGGCGCAGCACCGCACTCCGCACTACCTGATGCGGGAAGCGATCGCCCAATATGTCGAGCGCGAGGAAAAGCGCGAGGCGTTCCGGCAGGAGGCCGTAAAGGCATGGTCGGCGTATCAGGCCACTGGTCTGCACGTCACCCAGGCCGAAGCGGACGACTGGCTGGCCCAGCTTGAGGCCGGCCAGGACGTGGAGCCTCCTGAATGCCACACCTGATCTGGACGCCGGAGGCCCTTGCGGGTGTCCGGCGCTGCCATGGCTTCCTGGCTCCGAAAAACCCGGATGCGGCGTCTCGTGCCGTGCGGGCCATTCGCGAGGGGATGCAGATCGTGGCCGCGCATCCCGGCGCGGGCCGTCCGGCCGACAAGATGGATCCGGAGTTTCGGGAATGGCTGATCCCGTTCGGCGAAAGCGGCTATGTCGTTCTCTACCGCGTCGACGGCGAGCAGGCCGTGGTGCTGGCGGTCAGGCACCAGAGAGAAGCGGGATACTACTGAGCTACGGAAATGGGATCTGAAAGCGCTCCCCTGCTAAAGGAGTGCCCCCGGCATCTTACCTAACCTGCCCTAAACAATACTTGTACGTCAGCGCCCCAGAAGCCTTCTGAAGAGCCCGCGAGGCCTCTTGTCTTCTAAGAGTGCCGTGGCCTGATGTCGCCACTTGTCCCGATCCTCTCGCAAGTCTGAGATTACGGCTTCTTTGTCGGCTAGCCGTTCTTGAGCTGCTTCAAGACGCGCTTGTAAAGCCTTGAGTTCGCCTGTTTCCTCCCTGTTTACTTGCGGTTTCTCAGGTGTTTCCTTTTTGTGATTTTGAGGTGTTGGGGGGTAAACCCTGTGCAACTCGGACGGATCTATTCTGAACACACCTGTATCGTCTTTGAAGGCGGATATGCGGCCTGATTTTATGGCTTTAGATATGGTTGCCTTCGACTTCCCCGTGGCCTTCGCAGCTTCTCCAAGGGTGTACACCATGGGGTTTCCTATCGTTCGCAGTTGCCAGTATTCATGGTGTTGACCTGTTTACTCTTCATCTTTCCCAGGTGTTCCTGGAAGATCGGTTTCCATGCCTGGGAAACTGGGCTGTGAGATCGGTGGCAAGCCACTGCCAGAGGGGATTTGCATCTCACCAATGCGGGGCAGTCGGTGCAGAGCGGCTTTGTCTGCCACGATGGGTTCGGGTTGCTCATCTTCGGCCAGCAGGACTTCGGCTTGCAGGCGAGCGTAGCGCAAGCGGTCTCTGGCCTCGGTCCAGACAACACGGCTGTTGATGACGTATGCATTTACGGTGCCGCTAGCACCGATCTGCTGAACCTCAATCCAGTTTCCGGCTTCCAAGGTTCTAAGGGCACGTTTCACGGTCGAGGCAGACGACCCCATGAGCTTGGCTAGAACTTTGTGTGAGGCAACAACCGCGTTTTGTTCGCCGACATTTGCCGCCAATACGTGTAGCAATGCCGAAGCTGCCGGGTGTTTCGTTCCTAATCTCGCCCAAGCCTCGTGCGCTGCCCGATCCGTTTGCACAAAGTGTCCCCGTGCTGGCTTGGATGGGAGCGTGGCTCGAGTTTCCGGCTGCCGCTGACCTGGTTCATCCATGACCTACCCCTAGCTCATACGTGACTAAATTTCGCTCATTTGTGGGCGCATGTAGATCATGGATGTTTAGTTCTGTCCCGTCAAATATTGACCATACGTGCACTAATTTCGACCAGACCTAGGTCACAGCTGTGACCTAGGGGTAGGTCACAGCTGTGACCTACCCCCCCCTGCCAAGTAATTGATTTAAAATGAAGAAAATTTTGCGCCTTCTAATGATCTATAGGAGGGCAAAAAATCCCCGCTCGTTCGATCGGGAGCGCGCCCCATAGCGCTGGTCGAGCGATCGGGCGAGGGGGGAGTTTTTGAACGACGCAGGCGACGAGGGAGCCTGCATCGAAGTGTTAGTCTCGGCGGTACTTTAAGTAGTTCGCTACTTAACCAACGGTGCGAGTTACCAGGGATGGGGTGGGTCAGGCAGGGAGGGGAAGGGATACCCTCCGGCGTGTCTGTTTTAAGTTCTCTAATGTTGGGTGTCGCGTGGAGGGACGAACAAACCGGAAGGTGGGGCGAACACGTCGAGATGAAGGAGTGAAATTTTGGGGGGTTGAAACTGAATGCTGAAAATCTGCGTTAATCCAAAACCTTGAATGAAACTACGTGACGTGTGGAAGTCTAAGCATGAAAACTGGTTTGAGAATGTCTTATTCAGGCTACGCATCGTTGGCCCTGGGAACTGGATTGTTGCTCTCAGACCGCTTTTACGCCGGCACCGTTTTCTCAGGATTCCAGTCGCGCACAACACTTTTCCCCTTGAGCTTGGGGCTTATCCTGCTGGGTTACACGTTGCTGCTCGCTGCGGTCCTTCGCAGGATCACCAAAAAAGAGCGCCGATACCTGCGTTGAGCCGCTTTTCTAGAACCGATTGTTCGGGGAAGTCAGCGCAGGCTCCTCGCTTACGCGATTAGTCAGAGGGGCGGCGAAGAAATCTTGGCGATTGTCCGGGTCATCCACACGTCGCGCGACTGGTCTGCCGCGCAATGGCCGGAGTGACCCCTGTCACCGGTTCTACTCTGTGATCCAGAAGGCGCAGAAGCTGGACCCGTTGTCCTGCTCAACCACCTGCCCCCCGAACCACGATCTGCCGCAATTGTAGCTCACCAGATCATTGACCGAGAGGGCAGACTTGGCCGTTTCCATCCCATAAGCCAGCAGAAGGCCCAGAACGGCCCCTACAGCGAGCATAGAGACCAGCCAGACCCAGAACCCCCCGAAGTAGCGCCAGGCCTCTCTACGGGCCTCTCCGGCGGCCTGTGTGAGGTTCCGGGCGGCGTCGATGCTCTCGTCATGGGCCTTCAGGATGGCGTCTCTCGCGGCCTTCTCGGCGGCTTTGGTGGCTTCTTCCTTGAGGTAGGCTGCGACGGTCACCAAGCGGTTGTCGATGGCTTGGTGGACCTCGGAAGCGGCCCTGTGCATCCGGTCGACCCCCTCGGCCAACTTCTGGTGCAGGGCCTGTGCGTCCTTCTTGTCGAGGCTGGTGCGTTGGAGCTGGTCCATGTCCTTGCGGATCAGGGTCAGCTCATCGGCGAGGATCTGGAATGGATCTTTGGCGCTCATTGTCGTTCCGCCTTTGCCGCGGCGTCATCGAGCTCTTCCAAGAGGCCGATGATTTCCTTCTGATCGACTTCGCGCGTCACGGCACGGCGCAGCAGGGCGGCGAGCGCCCGGGCCTTTTCCGGATCCTTCAGCGCGTTGGAGATCGCGACCGATCCGACGATG